>DAOOIT010000072.1 GCA_035384565.1 Planctomycetota bacterium
ATTTGATCCAGCCCTTTAGCCTGCTATACTGACCATCATTATGGACAGCGTCACACTGGCCGCCTGGCAACGGTTCTTCGAGGCGTGGTGGGATCGGTTCGGGGACAAAGCTCAGACCGTGGAACTGGTCTACCTGCCCCTTGTGTTACAGGGGGGAATCCCCACCGAGGAGCTTCCCGACCAACTGAGCGCAGCTCACAGCAAGGGCACCGATGCCGGCAAGCGGTCCCTTGGGCAGGCCCTTGGCCGCCTCAAGGACCGAATCATCGGGGGGCGGAAACTGGTCCGCTGTGGAGAGGACCGGCATTCCAAAGTGACCAGATGGCGCCTCAATCGCGTCGGGTGACCTGCGGGTATCGCGGGTATCTGCGGGTATTGCGGGGCCCCACGCACGCGTAAGAGAGAGAACACGCGCACGTAGACGCACACACGTACGCAAAGTAGTGCCCGGAGATACCCGCAGGAACCCGCGATACCCGCAAGGGTGGGTAGCTCCTGGCCCACGAAAGGAGCATCAGATGGCGACAGCGAACGACAAGAAGCGACGGTGCAGGACGTGTCTGAGCTTGGGCACGAGCGAGAGGCGGCAAAACGAAATCGAGTTCGAGTGCCGGCGCAATCCGCCCGTTGTACCGCACCCCCGGGATGTCGAGGGCCATAGGTGGCCCTACGTCTTCCCTGACCAGGAGTGGTGCGATAGTTGGCAGGAGGCGCCGGTCGTCAACCCATTTGGTGAGCCGTCGGTCGTCAAGTTCCTTGCAGACGACGAGGACGACGACAACGACGAGGATGATCGCCCCGACTGGCCAGGAGAATTCGATACGGAGGCTTGACAAGCCGCCCCAAGTGTGGTATGACAACATACCGAAGGGGGAACGCTGGTGACGACCGACAAGACACCGACGCTGAGCGACGTGATCCGAGAGGCCCTGCGGGAGGCCATACGGACGCAGTCCATTCGCTCCGTCGCCGACGCCACCGGCGTTCCCCACCCGTCGTTGATTCGATTTCTGCGGCGCGAGCAATCGCTCCGCCTGGACAAGGCCGACAAACTGGCCGCCTACCTCGGCATCGAGGCCACGAGGCGGCTCAACAGAGAGAAGAAAGGATGATGTAGCATGGCGAGCATCACCAAACGACGCACAAGGAACGGCAAGGCTCGATACAGCATCCAGTACTACGAGCGTCCCGGCCTGCGCAGGACCAGATACGCCAAGTCTCTCGATGTAGCGAAGAGCATCAAGCGGAAGGTGGAGGAGGAGGCCGAGCGCCGACGCCATGGCCTTGTTGACCCTTTGGCGGAACGGCTTGCGGCGGAAGAGGCGAAGCACTTGGGGCAGCACGTCGAGGACTTCATCGCGACGCTTCGGGCCAGCGGCACGACGCCGAAGCATTTGGCAAACACGAAGCATCGGCTTGAGGCTGTCATCGTGGCGATAGGGGCAAACCGCATTGGCGACTTGACGCCATCGGCGGCCCAGCGTGCCGTCGGCGCGATGCTGGAGGGAGAGGAGGCGATCTCTCTGCGGACGGCCAACTCCTACCTCACGAGCGTCAAGCACTTCTCTCGATGGCTCTGGCGCGATGGTCGGGCGCGGACACATGTCCTCGCGCCCTTGAAGGGTTACAACGTAGCGACGGACCGTCGTCGTGTCCGCCGCGCTCTGAGCGACCTGGAGATCGGCAGGCTACTCCGCTGCGCGTTCGAGGGGCCGAACGTCTTGGGGATGATCGGCCCCGACCGCGCGATGCTCTACGCCCTGGCTGTTGGCACGGGTCTTCGTGCGAACGAGCTTCGCTCATTGACACCCGAGAGCTTTGCCCTTGACGCAACGCCGGCCACCGTGACTGTTGAGGCCGGCTACAGCAAGCATCGGCGCCGCGATGTGCTTCCACTGCCTCCTGCCCTCGCAAGCGGGCTCAAACCCTGGCTTGCATCCAAGGCTCCTGGCGAGCGCGTGTTCAAACTGCGGGACAGGGCAGCCGAGATGCTCCGGGCAGACCTTACCGCGGCAGAGATTCCCATCACGACACAGGATGGCGTGGCTGACTTCCACAGCCTGCGGCACACCTTCATCAGCCGGCTGGTGCGCAGCGGTGTCAACGTGAAGCTCGCACAGGAGCTTGCCCGGCACAGCGACCCGAAGCTTACGCTGAACGTCTACTCGCACGTCGGGATGGAGGACAAGGCCCTCGCCATGTCGAACCTTCCAGAGCTGGCGGCGCCGCGAGACGGGGCGCATGGCGAGAGGAGTACTGCGAATTGTACTGCGCTCGCGGGCCATCGCGTAGCATGGCGTGGCGCCACATGGCAAGATGCCGATGATGCTGAAGAAGCGATTGGCAGGCCAATAATGGCGAGAAACACCGATTCTATCCCCTTCGATGTTGGTGGGCCCTGTCCGACTCGAACGGACGACCGACGGATTATGAGTCCGCTGCTCTGACCGGCTGAGCTAAGGGCCCACACATTCATCATACACGGTGCGATTGGGGGTTGCAAGGAACTTGACAGCCCGTCGCCGAGCATGCTACACTGCTATTTGAAACGCTCATTTGAAGCGCGTGACTGCGGTTGAGCGCCGCAGGAGGGTGTGCAATAAGCCACCATGGGTGTGTGGACACCGACACGCGGCAGCGGGTGCTGGAGAGCGCCACCCGCCTGTTCGCCGAGAAGGGCTACCGCGATACGACGGTGCACGAGATCTGCGAGCAGGCCGATGCGAACATCGCGGCGGTGAATTACTACTTCGGCGGCAAGGAGAAGCTGTACGGCGCGGTGTGGCGCCACGCCTACAGCCTCACGCGGGAGTCGCGCGACACCGTGCTCGACCCCGAGAGCGAACGCCCGCCGGAGCAGCAGATTGACGACTTCGTTCGGACCCGCCTCGAGGATGTGTCGAGCGCGGGGCCGGCAAGCTACTTCTGGCGGATCCTCGAGAAAGAGCACCACGACCCCACGCCCGCTCACGATGCCATCATCCACGAGGTGTTCCTGCCTCTGGGCCAGCGCCTCGAGCGGCTGATCGCGCGCATGCTCGACGGCCAGGGGTCGCCGAAGCAATGGAGGCTGTGCCTGTTCAGCCTCGTGGGGACCATGGGGTTCCTCACGGCGCACCGGCGCATCATCCGCCGCGTGTTCGGCCACGATGTGCTGGACGCGGCCGACTGCCATCTCCTCCACGAGCATCTCGTGCGGTTCTTCCTGGGCGGGATTGCGGCGACGCGATGCGCCCTGTCCAGCGCGGGACTGCCGCAGGCCGTGGCCTCCGGTGACGGCTGTGCGGCGCCAGACCCCCACCCGGCGCAAGGTGACAGATGACCACTCCACACGCGCACGGCATTCCTGATGATCGTCGAGGGCGCCCGGCGCGCGGGCACGGCTTGCCCTCTGCCTGGGCCGGGCTGGCTCTGGCCCTTCTGGCGCTGATGGGGTGCCGGGTGAGCGTCCCGAGCACCGCCGCAAGCGTGGCGCTGCCCGCGGCGTTCTCTGGCAGCGGCCAGGTGGCTCCGCCGGCCCAGTGGTGGCGGGCATTGGAGGATGAGCAACTCGATGCACTGATGGAGAAGGCTCTGTCCGGCAACCTGGAGTTGCGGACGGCCTGGGACCGCCTGGCGCAGGCGGAGGCCCTGGCGCGGAGGGCCGGCGCAGACCTCGAGCCGAGCCTGACCGGGGAGGCCGACGTCTCGCGCACGCGTACCAGGACGGAGGGGATGGGCACCGCGTCGGCCACCAGGGTCGGCGCCGGACTGCTGGCCGGATATGAGGTGGACCTTTGGCGGCGCGTGCGCGCGACGCGCGACGCCGCGGCGCTGGCGGCCCGCGCCAGCCGCGAGGATGTCGCCGCCACGGCGCTGCTGCTGACGGCACAGGTCGCCAGCACATGGTACCGCATCCTGGATCAGATCGGGCAGCTCGCCGTGCTCGACGAGCAGCTCCGCGTGAACCAGGAGCACCTGGACCTGATGACCTTCCGGTTCGAGCGGCCCGCGGTCGAGCGAAAGGTGTCGCTCGTGGACCTGCTTCAGCAGCGCCAACTGGTCGAGGCCACCCGCGCGGAGAAGTATCGCGCGGAAGCCGCGCGGCGTGTCCTCGAGCACCAGCTTGCCGTGTTGCTCGGCGCCGCGCCCGACCCCGCGATGACGGTGGCCAACGCCACGTTGCCCGGCTTGCCGCCGCTTCCGCAGACGGGCGTGCCGGCCGACGTGCTTCGCCAGCGGCCCGACGTTCGGGCGGCCGAACTGCGCCTGGAGGCCGCGAGCCGCGAGGTGGCCGCGGCGATCGCCAATCGCTTCCCGCGCCTGAGCCTGACGGCTCGCGCGGAGGCCTGGGGCGACAGCGCCCGCGGCCTGTTCGACAACTGGCTGGCCTCCATCGCGGCGAACCTGACGGCCCCGCTCCTCGATGGCGGGCTGCGAGCGGCCGAGGTGGACCGCACGCGCGCCCTTGCCGCGGAGCGCCTGCACGCCTACGGGCGTGTCCTGCTCGACGCGATGCGGGAGGTGGAGGACGCGCTGGCGCAGGAGCGCCAGCAGGTGTTGCTCCTTGCCAGCCTGGAGGAGCAGATCCGCCTCGCCACCGGGGCAGCCGACCAGGCACGCGAGCGCTACATCTCCGCCGGCGAAGACTACCTGAGGGTGCTCACCGCCATCGTGGCGCAGCAGCGCCTTCAGCGGGACCAGTTGACCGCGAAGCGGCAGCTCATTGAATTCCGGATAGCTCTCTACCATGCCCTGGGCGGCGACCTCGGGCTGGCGCGCCCCGCGGAGCTTGGGGGACGCCCGCAACCCCCCGACCGCTGAGCCCGGAAAGGCACCGGCTGGAGACGATACACAGGAGACCCCTTGATGGCTGGCAACCCTCGAGCCCCTGAAGAGGGCGCACTGACGCCTGCGGAGGCGCCGGCGGCGAAGGGCCGCCGCACGCTTGTGGCCCTGCTCCAGGCATGCCTGGCGATAGCCGTTCTCGCCGGGGGCATCGTGTTCGCCGGTTATCTCCTGCGCACGGGGCCGAAGGCGGGGCGCCGCAACCCCGAGCCGCGCGCGTTGCTCGTGAGCGTGAGCGAAGTGGCCCGCTCGCGCGAGCGGGCCGTGGTGCACGCGATGGGCACCGTGCGCGCGGCTCAGACGATCAACCTCCAGCCTCGCGTAAGCGGCGAGATCGTCGAAGTGACCCCGGAATGCATCCCGGGCGGGATGCTCAAAGAGGGCAGCGTGATCGCGCGGATTGACCCGGCGGACTACCAGCTGGCTGTCGAGCAGCAGACGACCGAGGTGGAGCGGTTGACGGCGCTTCTGGCGCAGCGGCGCGCCGAGCTGGCCCAGCGCGAGAGCGATGTGGCCACGGCCGCCAGCGCCATCCAGCAGCGGGCCAGCGAGGTGCTCAAGGCCCAGAACGAGCTGGTGAAGGCGGAGGCCGCGCTGCGCATCGAGCAGGGCCAGCAGGCCGTCGCGCGGCGCGAGTACGAGTTGCTCGGCAAGAAACTGAGCGAGGCGGACCTCGACCTGGTGCTGCGCAAGCCGCAACTGCTGACGGCAGAGGCAAATTGCGATGCGGCGCGGGCCGCGAAAGCGGCTGCCGAAGCGGCCCGGGATTCCGCCGTCGCGGCCAAGGCGGCGGCGGAGGCGATGAAGCAGTCGGCGGCCGCGGCCGTGGAGGCCGCCGAGGCGTCGAAAAAGGCGGCGGAGGTGGCTCTCAAGCAGGCGCAACTCGACCTTGCGCGGACGGCCATCCGAGCCCCGTTCAACGCCATTGTCGAAGCCGAGTCGGTGGACCTGGGTTCGCAGGTCTCGTCGCAGACCCCCCTGGCCTCGCTGGTAGGCACGGACGAGTACTGGGTCGAGGTGTCGGTGCCCGTGGACCAGCTTCAGTGGCTCCGAGTGCCGCGCTCGCGGGGCGAGGAGGGCTCGACGGCGCGGATCTACGACGAGGCCGCATGGGGGCCCGACACCTTCCGCGTGGGCACGGTGATCCGCCTGGCGAGCGGCCTGGAGACCGAGGGACGCATGGCGCGTCTGCTGGTGAGCGTGCCCGACCCGCTGGGGCTCAAGGGGGCAAGCGCCCGCCCGCCGGCCTTGCTGATCGGCAGCTACGTGCGTGTGGAGATCGAGGGCACCGAACTCGATGGCGTGGTGCCCCTCGACCGCGACCTCGTGCACGAGGGCGACCAGGTCTGGGTGATGGGCGCGGATGGGACGCTCGAGATCCGGAAGCCTGTCATCGTCTTCCGAGGGCGCGACCGCCTGCTGATCTCGGGCGGTCTGGACACGGGGGATAAGGTGGTCACCACGAATATCGCGGCCCCCGTGCCGGGCACGCCCCTGCGCACGCGGGCCGCCGCGGGCGCGGCCGGCCCCGCCGCAAAGGGGGGCGAAGGCCAATGAGCACGGGCGCAACCCCTCAATCCGACCACAGCGCCATCGGCTGGATGATCCGGCACGGCGTGGCGCCCAATCTGCTGATGTTCGCGTGCCTCATCGGCGGCCTGCTGATCGCGCGAGGCATCAAGCAGGAGGTCTTCCCCGACTTCGAGCTCGATATCGTGACGATCACGGTGCCGTACCCCGGCGCCAGCCCCGAGGAGGTCGAGCGCGGCATCGTGCTGGTGGTCGAGGAGGCGATCCGCGGCACGGACGGCGTCAAAGAGGTCACGGCGACCGCTCGCGAGGGCGTCGCCGTGATCCAGGCCGAGCTCTTCGAAGGGGTGAACCGCCAGAAGGTCTACCAGGAGATTCAGCAGGATGTGAACCGCATCACCACCTTGCCCGAGGACGCCGAGGAGCCCGAGGTGGTGCTCACCGCGCGCTGGCGCGAAGTGCTGAACGTGGAGGTCTATGGCAATGTGGGCGAGTGGGCGCTCCGCGAGGTGGTGGAGCAGGTGCGCGACCGCCTGCTGATGAGAACCCCAACATCACCCAGGTGGCACTTCAGGGCGTGAGGGCTTACGAGGTCCACGTGGAGGTGCCCCAGGAGAACCTGCGCGCCTACGGGCTCACGCTGGACCGGATCGCCAGCCGGATCTCCGCCACGGCCCTCGAGCTGCCGGGCGGCAAGGTGGAGACTCGCGGCGGCGAGATCCTGCTGCGCGTGACCGAGCGGCGCGAGTGGGCCAAGGAGTTCGCCAATATCCCCATCGTGACCACCTCGGGCGGCACGGTGCTCTACCTTCGCGACATCGCCACCGTGCGCGACACGTTCGAGGACACGAACACCGTCGGCACCTTCAACGGGGCGCGGGCCATGGGCATCGCCGTCTACCGTGTCGGCGATCAGACGCCGATCAGCGTGTCCGACGCTGTCTGCGCGGTGCTCGACGAGCTTCGCCCCGATCTTCCCCCCGGCGTGCACTGCGACGTGCGCGACGACCGGTCCGACATCTACCGCCAGCGCCTCAGTCTTCTGCTCCGCAACGCGGGGCAGGGTCTCGTGGTCGTGATGCTGCTGCTCGCGGTGTTTCTGGAAATCCGGCTGGCCTTCTGGGTCACCATGGGCATCCCCGTCTCCTTCCTCGGGGCCTTTCTGTTCCTGCCCATGCTGGGCGTGAGCATCAATATGATCTCGCTCTTCGCATTCATCATCGCCCTGGGCATCGTGGTGGACGATGCGATCGTGGTGGGCGAGAACATCTACGAGTTCCGCCAGCGCGGCATGGGGGTGATCGAGGCGTCGGTGCGCGCCACACGGGGCGTGGCCGTGCCGGTGGCCTACAGCATCCTCACGAACATCGTGGCCTTCCTTCCCCTGCTGGCGCTGCCGGGGATGATGGGGAAGGTCTGGCGCGTGATTCCGCTGGTCGTGTGCACGGTCTTCACCATCTCGTGGCTCGAGGCGATGTTCATCCTCCCGGCGCACCTGGCCCACGCGAAGACCGGCGGGCGCACGGCGCTCGGGCAGCTCATCCACCACTGGCAGCAGGTGTTCAGCGCCGGCTTCATGCGGGCCGTGGCGCGATTCTACGGGCCGGTGCTGCGCACGGCGGTGCGGTGGCGTTACCTCACCGTGGCGATCGGCCTTGCGATGCTCGTGGGCATGGCCGGCTACGTCTTCAGCGGCCGCATCGGGATGATTCTCATGCCGCGGGTCGAGTCCGATTATGCCTTTGCCACGGCCACGTTGCCGGTGGGCTGCCCGCTGAGCCAGGCCACCGCGGTGCGCGACCGCCTCGAGAAGGCGGCCAACGCCATCGCGGCCGAGAACGGCGGCGAGCGCCTGCTCGAAGGGGTGTTTGCGGTCATCAACGAGAATGTCATCGAGATGCGCGCCTACCTCACGCCCCCTGAGGTGCGGCCCATCGGCACCACGCGCTTCACCAACCTCTGGCGCGAGCGGATCGGGGAGCTGGCGGGGATCGAGTCGCTGCGGTTCCAGGCCGACCGGGGCGGGCCCAGCTCGGGGGCGTCGCTCACTGTGGAGCTGAGCCACCGCGACATCGCCGTGCTCGACCAGGCAAGCGAGAAACTGGCGGGCATCCTGGCGGGCTTCGCCAATGTGAAGGACATAGACGATGGCTACACCCCGGGCAAGCAGCAGTTGAACTTCACGCTGAAGCCCGAGGGGCACAGCCTGGGCCTCACGGTGCGCGAGGTGGCGCGCCAGGTGCGCAACGCCTTCTACGGGGCCGAGGCCCTGCGCCAGCAGCGCGGCCGCAGCGAGATCAAGGTCAAGGTGCGCTTCCCCGAGGCCCAGCGGGTGAACGAGGCCGATATCGAGGAACTCATGATTCGCACGCCGGCCGGCCGCGACGTGCCGCTCCGCCACGTGGCCAACGTGGTGCGCGGCCGCGCCTACACCGACATCAAGCGCCGCGAAGGCCGCCGCACCGTCACCGTCACCGCCGATGTGGTGCCTATCGGCGACACCAACCGGGTCATCGCCACGCTCGACAGCGAGGTGCTGCCGCAGCTCGTGCGCAACTACCCCGGCCTCGCGTATGGCTATGAGGGGCAGCAGGCCGACATGGCCGAGAGCATGCAGCGCCTCTTGTCGCTGCTCATCCTGGTGTTGCTCGCCATCTTCGTGATGCTGGCCCTGCCGTTCCGCAGCTACATTCAGCCGCTCATCGTCATGATGTCCATCCCCTTCGGCCTGGTCGGCGCCGTGCTCGGCCATATCATCATGGGCTACGACCTCAGCGTCATCAGCGTCATGGGCATTCTGGCTCTCTCAGGGGTGGTCATCAACGACGCCATCGTGCTGATCGACTATGCCAACGAGCTGCGGCGCGACGGCCTCACGGCATTCGAGGCGATCACGCAGGCGGGCGTGCGCCGCTTCCGGCCCATCATGCTCACCACGCTCACCACCTTTGGCGGCCTGGCGCCAATGATTTTCGAGACCTCGCGGCAGGCCCGCTTCATGATTCCCATGGCCCTCTCCCTGGGCTATGGAATCCTCTTCGCCACGGCCATCACCCTGGTGCTTGTGCCGAGCCTCTACCTCATGACCGAAGATGCCAAAGGGCTGCTGGCTCGGGGGCGCCGGCTCGCCTTGGCATCCGCCGGCCGCGCCCCCGAGCCGACGGCCGGCGGCTGATCCCTTGGCTACTGCGGGGCGGCAGCCTCGGATGGCCGCAGGCCGTACTTGCGCACCTTGGCGACCAGGTTGGCCCGGCTGATTCCCAGCGCTCGAGCGGCGGTGCTCTTGTTCCAGGCGTGCCGCTGGAGCGCCTCGGCGAGCATGTCGCGCTCGAGGCGCTCGAGGGCCGCCGCAAGCTCGCCATCAATGCGGCGCCCTCTGTGGCGGACGGGGGCCTCGGCCGCCGCCCGCAGGGGGGGCGACAGGTGTTCCAGGGCGACGGTTGGCTCGTGGCGCGCCAGGATCAGCGCCCGTTGCACCTCGTTCTCGAGCTCTCGCACGTTGCCGGGCCACGGGTAGGCGTGGAAGGCGGCCATCACCTCGGGGGCCAGCCGCTTCGGGGGGAGGGAGTTCGCCGTGCAGCAGCGCGGCACAAAGCGGCTCAGGAGCAGGGGGATATCCTCGCGACGCTCGCGCAGCGGCGGCAACTCGATGGTGAAGACGGCGAGGCGGTAGTACAGGTCCTCGCGGAAGCTGCCGAGGCGTACGAGGTCCTTGAGGGGCTGGTTGGCGGCGGAGATCAGGCGGACGTCCACCCGCCGCGGCTGGGTGGCCCCCACCGGGAGGAACTCGCCGAACTGCACGGCCCGCAGCAGCTTGGCCTGGAGCGCCGGGCTCATCTCGTTGACTTCGTCGAGAAAGAGGGTGCCGCCGTGAGCGACCGCGAAGAGCCCCGGCTTGTCGCTGTGCGCGCCGGTGAACGCGCCTCGGACGTGGCCGAAGAGTTCCGATTCGAGCAGGTTGTCGTTGAGCGCCGAGCAGTTCTGTGTGACGAAGGCCCTGGACCGTCGGCCGCTCTGGCGGTGGAGCGCGATGGCCACCAGCTCCTTGCCGGTGCCGCTCTCGCCGGTGATGAGGACCGGCGTGTTGGCGGGCGCGACCTTGGCGATGAGGTCGAAGACGCGCCGCATGGCCGGGCTCCGGCCGAGAAGCTCGCCGAAGGGGAGCGGAGCGGGCCAATCGCAGGGCGGAAGCTGGCCCTGCGGTGCGGGCCCGAGCAGTTGTGCGGGCATGAAGCAGCCTTTCCGTCAAGGGCTGGCGTTGTGGTGGCTCGGGGGCCCAGCGGCGGGGGCCGCTGGGGAAGCTAGGCTGGCCTATGCTGAGAATACACCAGGAACCGGCCAAACGCAAGGATCGAGCGCGAGCGAAATGAGCTGGGGCGGGGCCTTTGGATGCAGGCCTCGCCCCAGTGTTGCCGACCGCGTGTGGGGAGGCGCGTGCTCAGCCGAGCCGCACCTCGAGGTCGCCGTTGACATAGGTGGCCGCCAGCGGCTTGAAGCTGACGGACACGGTGTTGTCGAAGTAGCTCATCTGGCCGATGTTGCGGCTTGCGAAGCCGAAGGGCCAGGCGCCGTTGTCGGTCTGGGCATACGAGAAGCGGATGTCGTTGATGTTCCAGGCCGCGATATTGCTGTTGACGAACGAGGGCGGCCGGACGCCCCAGATTTTCAGATCGGTGGCGTCCCACACCTTGCCGGTGATGGTCACGCGGCCGATGGTGGCCACGCCGGCGAAGTCGGCCGCCGGGTTCGGCAGGTCGAGCACGCCGTCCACGTTGAGGTCGTTCGTCACCGCGACCGCCGCGAAGATGCTGGAGTTCCGGAGCCCGCCTGCCGTGATGGAAGCGATGTCGCCGAGCGACGTGAGTCGCAGGTTCTCGATCCACAGGGCGACTTGCAGGGTGCCGAGCGACATCACGTCAATGGTGGTGGGGTTGGGGCCGATCTCGAGGAGGCTCAGGCTGCCCAGAGAGCCTCCGAGGGCGATGTTGCCCATGAGCTGCATGCTCCTGGCATCAATCGCGCCCATGTCGCCTGCGCCCGTGATGGCGCCGAGGACGGCCTCCTTGTGGCGACCGCTGGTCTTGAACGAGAGCTTGCTGGCGGCCGTGGTGCCGAGGAGGTTGATGGTGTCGAGTTCGGCCACGCCGTTGAGCACGAAGCCCTTCTTGCCGAGGATCAGCGCCCAGTCGCCCGTGAAGGTGAGGTCGGCGATGCCGCCTTTCATGGTGATGACGACTCTGGTGCCCGCGGCGTCCCAGTAGGTGAGCGAGCGGGCCGCCCCGTCTCCCACGAGGATGAGGGGATTCTGCACCACGGCCGTGGTCATCACGGGGGCGCTCAGGGCGCCGTCCAGGTCCTGCGCCTGGGCGAAGAAGGTGTAGGGGCCGAGCGCCCAGCCGGAGGTGCTGAACGTCAGGCTCCAGCCGTTGAGCGCGTTGTTGTCGGTGCCGAGGAGCACGTCGGGACCGTCGAGGATGTTGTTGCCGTTGGCGTCGCGGTAGAAGCTCACCAGGGCGATCGCCGTCTCAGCGTCGGCGACGACATTGGCGGTCAACGTGAGCGGGTTGGGGCGTTCCACGGGGTCGGGGAACGCTGTGAGCGAGCCGATGGTGGGCGGCGTGTTCGCGCCGTTCACGGTCACGGTGGTGGTCGCCTCGGGTCCCCACACGGCGTTGTTATCCCGCGCCCGGGCGAAGAGCGTGTAGGGGCCGAGCGCCCAGCCCGCTGTGCTCACGACGAGGTCCCAACCGTCGCCGCCGAAGGTGTCAATGCCCAGGAGGGCGTCGGCAGGATCCCAGACGGTGTTGCCGTTGACGTCGCGGTAGAAGGCGACCTGGGTGACGAAGCCATCGGGGTCGCTGACGCCGGTGGCGGTGAGCGTGTAGTTGTTGGGGCGAGTGACAGGGTCGGGGACGGCCGTGAGCGTGGTGATGACGGGGGGCTGGCTGCCGACCTGGACGGTGCCGGCGACGGGGGTGCTCAGAGCGCCCTGATTGTCCTGTGCGATGGCGAACACGGTGTGGGGGCCGATGGCCCAACCCGTCGTGTTCTCGACCCAGGTCCAGCCGCCCACTGCGCTGGGGTCCGACCCGAGGAAGGTATCGGCGACATCGTAGAGGCCGTTGCCGTTCGCGTCGCGGTAGAAGGAGACGAGGGCCACCGTGCCGTCGAGGTCCACGACGCCCAGCGCGGTGAGCGTCACGTTGGAGCCCTGGGGGACCGGCGTGGGCGCGGCGGTGACCGAGTTGATCATCGGGGGGGCATTGAGAGGGGCCGAATCCGCGATGCGGACCACGTAGCCGTCGAACTGGCCGCCGTAGCTCGTGTCGTAGCCGCCGGAGATCCAGAGGTCCGAGGCGGTGTAGCCGACCGCGTAGATGTCGCCCGCGGTGCTGACGAAGATGGAGGTGCCGCGGTCCTCGTTGGCCGCGCCAAGGTAGGTGCTCCAGGTGTAGCCGCCGGCCGCAGTGAGCTTCGTGACGAAGCCGTCCCACGTGCCGCCCAGGGTGATGTCGAAGCCGCCGAAGACCCAGCCCGTCGAGGCGGTCTCGCCCGTGACGAACACGGCGCCGCCGCCCAGATGCACGTGGCGGCCATAGTCCTGCGCGGTGCCGCCGAGGTAGGTGGACCACGTGTGGGCGCCCGCGGTGGTCATGCGCATCACGAAGGCGTCGCCCGCGCCGTTGTAGGTGGTGTCGAAGCCGCCGGCGGCCCATCCCGCGGACTCGGTGTAGCCGGTGACGTAAATGTCCGTGGTGCCGCTCACAGTGAGGGCGTCGGCCCGGTCCAGCGCCGCGCCGCCGAGATACGTGCTCCAGGAGTGCGCGCCCAGGTAGTTCAGGCGAGCGACGAAGCCGTCAATCACCCCGTTGAAGCTGGTGTCGAAGCCGCCGGAGACCCAGTTGGCCGAGTACGTGCCGCCCGCCACGTAGACGAAGGCCAATGTGTCTACCGCGATGCTGGAGCCCCAGTCGGTGCTCGTGCCGCCGAGGTAGGTGCTCCAGTTGTGAGCGCCCGCATCGGTCAGGCGCACCACGAAGGCGTCGGCGGCGCCGTTGTGGGAGACGTCGAAGCCGCCGCTGACCCAGTTCGGCGACTCCGTGTCGCCGGTGATGTAGACGTAGATCAGGCCGTCGTTCGGATCCACCCCGGCCGCCACGCTCGCGCCGGCGTCGCGGAACGTGCCGCCGAGGTACGTGCTCCACACGTGGTTGCCCGTGGGGCTCAGCTTGGCCACAAAGGCATCGCCCGAGCCGTTGTAGGAGATGTCGAACCCTGCCACGGCCCAGCCGGAGGACGAGGTGAAACCCGTGACGTAGATGTAGCTCAGGTCGGCCGCGGCGTCGTACTGGACGGCGATGCCCGTGCCCGAGTCGTAGGCCGAGCCGCCGAGATAGGTCGTCCACAGGTGGCCGCCCAGCGTGTCCAGCGCCGTGACGAAGGCGTCGGCCACGCCGTTGAACGAGGTGTCGAAGCCGCCGGTGGCCCAGCCGGCCGAGCGGGTGAAGCCGGTCACGTAGACGCGAAAGGCCGGCGGGTTGGTCTCGGACACGGTGTTCATGGCCACGTCTTGTGCGCGGTCTTCGAGGCCGGAGCCGAGGTAGGTGCTCCAGGTGATGCTGGGGTCAATCACGAGGGGCTGCGAGGGATCGTAGTCGCCGGTGATCTGGAACGTGTAGGTGTAGGGGTCGAGAAGCACGAACTTGGCGGCCACCTCCACGCGCTGGCCGTCAATCTCCTGGTAGACCAGCGGCGCGTCGTCCACCAGGGTGCCCCAGTCGCCCCCCATGTGCACGAGCAGGGTGCCGTCGTCGGCGAGCGAGAGGCCGCCGATGCCGTCGTAACGCACCTGGATCTGCTGCCAGTCGGCTCCCGCGGCGACGTGGAACTCGTACTTCAGGTGGTCGCGGAGGCCCCAGGTCACGAGGTCAATGCCGTCATAGAGGCCCTGGTACGAGATGGTCTCGTACGAGCTGACCCCTTCGCGCCACAGAGAGGGATCATCGCCCAGATGGTAGTTGAACTTCGCTTGCGCCGGGTCCAGCCCCACCGGGGTCACGAGGTTGGCCCCGACAAACGAAGCCGAGAACTGGCGCATCTGGGTCAGGGCCGAGGCCGGGTCGCCGTCGGGCGAGGGAACATCGCGGAAAATCTGGAACGCGACGGCCGAGTCCATCATGGCCACGTTCGCGGCCGAGCCGTCGTGCGCATAGCGGACCGCGGCGTCGGCCCACTGGCCCTGGTTCTCGACGAAGAGGGCCGGGGACAGGGCAAAGAGGCTCAGGGCCTCATCCGCCGCCGAGGCGCTGAGGAGGACGCGTGGCTCCAGGGCTTCCAGGCACAAGAGGTTGTGCGGGACGGCGCTGGCGGCTGCACGGTGCGAGGACTTCGACAACTGCGGCATCGCGGTGACCTCCGGATGTTCGAACGCGCCCTGCGACCAAGACCTGTAGCAACGACCGAGCGTGGGCACCCGCAGCGTGAAGCTCCGGCGCCCCGCCCGTGTCCTGCCCGCCCCCGACACCTCCCTCTATTAAATGTGGAATGATACTAGCAATGCAAAGGGGAGTCAATACATTTCTCGAAGGACCCATACGCGCCTGGACATGCAGCGACAACTTGTGACGGCGCCGCCCTCGCGCGCCAATTGAATCGCGGCGAGGCTTCTGCTAGACTTCCCCAGGGAGGGCGTGTCACCCAGAAGCCAGGCGGAGCAGCATGGACGGGCTTGGATGCAGGCGCCGAACGGCGTGGGCTCTGGCCCTCATCGGTCTGACGGCGGCGAGCGCGGGCGAGGTGGCCCCCGAGGAGGCCCAGCGCCTCCGCGACTTGTGCACGCAACTGAGCAGCAACGAGCCGGGGAAGAAGTGGGATGCCGCTCGCGCCCTGGTCCGCGAAGGGCCCCCCGCCGTGCCCATCGTCGGCGCACTCTTCGCCGGCGAGTGGGTGGAGGGCAAGCGAATGGCGGCCTGGATCCTCAGCGAGATGCGCCACGAGAGCGCCGTAGGGCCCCTCGCCCGGGCCCTCGACGACGCCGACGACGAGGTCCGCTGGAAGGCCGCCATCGGCCTCAAGCAGCTCGGCAAGCCGAGCGTGCTGCACCTGGTGAGCGTGCTGCTGGGGGGCACCCTGCCTGCCCGGCAGTGCGCGGCGTGGACGCTGGGCGAGATCCGCGACCCCGAGGCGGCCGGGCCGCTGGCGGCGGCGCTGGAGGAGGCCGACGAGGACCTCCGCTGGAAGGCCGCGATCAGCCTCACGCAGATTGGCGAGGCGGCGCTCCCCGCGCTCAACCAGGTGCTGAGGCGGGCCAACGTGGAGACCCGCCGCTGCGCGGTCTGGGCGGTGGGCAAGATCGGCGGCGAAGCCGCGCTGCCGGCGCTCGCGCAGGCCCTCGCCGATGCCGACAACCACGTGCGCGCGAAGGCGGTGGTCGCCCTCGGCAGCATCCAGGGCGACGCGGCGACGCAGTGGCTCCTCAAGATGGTCAACGACCCCGACCCCATCGTCAAGAAGGATGCCATCGTGGCGCTCGGGCGGCGCGGCAGGACGCTGGAGCCGGCCATCCGCCCCGAGAAGCAGGACGTGGAGCCGACCGCTGAGGTGCCGCTCTACGGGGTCCTCGAGGTGGCCTTCAAGCCCGAGAAGCCGGCCCGCGTGCCCAACCCGTTCGCCGACGCCTCCGTCGTGGCGACCTTTGTCGCGCCCGACGACCGCAACCTCCGTGTGGCGGGCTTCTATGCGGGCGACGGCACTTGGAAAGCCCGCGCGGCGCTGGACCGCGTGGGCCTGTGGTACTACCGGATCGACTACAAGGCCGGCGACGCCGTCCAGGTCTCGCACGGCGGGGCGAAGTGCGTGCCGAGCCAGCAGCACGGCTTCCTGCGCATCGCCCAGGATGACCGCCGGTTCCTCGCCTTCAGCGATGGCACGCGCTTCTACCCGATCGGCACGGGCACCGAGGCCCTGGGTGCGCCCGCGCCCGCCGGCGCCCCCGCGAACACGCTAGAGGTCTGGAAGTCCTACCTCGAGGCCTGTGCGAAGGGGGGCATGAACAAGTGCCGCATCCTCCTCAACGAACTGCCCTGGGTGCCTGCCGCCACGGTGCGCCAGCATCCTGAGCTCTCGCCCTGGCCCCTCCAGGAGGGCGGCGGGTACGATCTCACGCGCTTCTCGTTGCCGTTCTGGGACAAGCTGGACGCGGTGATCGCCCACGGGGCGAGGCTGGGCATGGTGTTCGAGTTGACGATGTTCGATGAGACCGGCCTGGCCGAAGGCCACGGCGACCGGTGGCAGCTTCACCCCTTCAACGCGATGAACGGCGGCCCGATCGCCGGGGCGGCCGGCTGCCCGTCGTTCTACGATCTCGCCGACGCGGCCAACCGCACGGCGCAGGAAGCCTATGTGCGGTACCTGCTGGCGCGCACGGCGGCCTGCCCGAACGTCTACTACGAGCTGAACAACCAGATGAACCGGCGCGGCAGCGCCGGCGCCGCGGGCCTCAAGTGGGTGGAACACTGGGCGGCCTTCCTCCGCGAGCACGACCCGTACGATCACCTGGTCTCCATGTCCGTCGCCGCGAATCCCGAGGCCTACTTCCGGCTCGATGGGATTGACGTGGCGAACGTGCGGGGCGACTCTCCGCCCGAGCCGCACGGCATCCCCATGCCCGTGTTCCTGAGCGAGCCGACGGTGAAGGGGCCGCGCGCGGAGCGGCAGGTCCTCTGGCAGGCATTGCTGCTCGGCACGTCGGCGGCCCGCGCTCCGTGGCAGCCGCTCGCGGAGCGATCCGCGACGTTCGAGCACGCGCGCTACCTGGCCGACTACGCCCGCGATGTGGCCTACTGGGAGCTGCGGCGCGACGAATCGGTGGTGCTGAGCACGCCGCGGAACGTGGCACGCCTGACGGCCGTGCGGAAAGGCGAGGTGTTCATCTACCTGACCGGCTCGGCGGAGGGGGGAGCGGTGCGGGTGGGCCTGGCCAACGACCGCTATGAGGCCGCCTGGTTCGACCCCAAGAACGGGCGCACCGTGCGGACCGACGAGGTGACGCCCCAGGACGGCGCCGTGGATGCCCCGTGCCCGACGTTCGACGAGGATGTCCTCCTGCGCATCCGCAAGAAGTAGATTCGAGCCTCCCCGCATGCCTGAGCTCATCCTGCCCCCGGGCGTCCGCTACACGTGCCTGCGGTGCGGCGCGTGCTGTCGGACGCTCGAGGTCACGCTCACCGACGCCGAACGCGGGCGGCTGCTGGCGCACGACTGGTCGGCCGAGGTGCCGGGGTTCACGGAGGAGCGCGTCTTCGCCCGACGGCGGGGGGCGGCGGGGAAGCAGGTGTGGCGGCTCAGGCCACGGGCTGACGGTGCCTGCGTGTTCCTCACCGGCGAGAACCTCTGCCGCGTGCACGCGAGACTGGGCTACGCGGCGAAGCCGTTCGCCGGGCGGGTTTTCCCATTCGGTTTCGTGGTGACGCCGGTCGGGGTATTCGTGGGGTGCCGGTTCAACTGCCCCGCGGTGGTCCGAGGCAAGGGGCCGACACTGGCCGAGCAGCGGGGCGAGATTCAGCGCCTGTTCGCCGAGTACGCGGCGACCTATGAGCCGCCCCGGGAGGACGACCAGGTGCGCTTCTTCGGACACTGGAAGGTCTCCTGGCGCGACGTGCTCCGCATCGAGGAGCAGCTTGTGGCCTTCCTCGGGCTGCCCGAGGTGCCGTTCGCGCGCCGGCTCCTGGCCTGCTGGATGCTGGTGCGGCAGTTCGTCTCGCAGGCGCTGCGTCAGAAGAGCGGCGAGCGGATGGGGGCCGACCCCGACGAGGTCCTGGCACGGGCGAAGGAGGCGACTCCGAAGGGCAGGCTGGGGCTGCTGGAAGGGATGCTTGTCCGCCTCACGGTGGGAGCCTTCGCGGGGGCCAGCCCGCACTACTGCCGCGAACTCCCGCTGGTGCGGCGGCTCTTCGTGCGTTTGGGCAACCTGGGCCGGCGGCTGAAGCTTGCCCTGGGCGTTGGCAAGGTGCGTTTCCCTGGGTTGCTACGCGCCGCGAAGCTGCGGGACGCCCGGCGAGTGGGGCTGACCCGCCTCGACGGGGAGGCGACGGCGATGCTGGAGCGGTACTTCGCGGCGAAGGTGAGCAGCCAGGGCTTCTTCGGCCTGGCCTGCTTCGGGCGGAGCTTCGCGCAGGGCTTCGAGTTGCTCGCGGCGGCCTATGTGGCGGTTCTGTGGCTCGCCGGCGCCCGCGCGGCCTCCGAAGGGCGTTCCGCCGTAGGGGCCGGCGACATCGAGTACGGCATTGAGCAGGTGGACTTCGGCTACAACTACCTGGCCGAGCTTGGCGGCCTCTCGACGCGGATGCGGGGAGCGATCCTCTGGCACTGGGCGACAGTGGGCAAGGCCCTGCTGACGCTGGCCGAGCCGACGCCGAAGGCCGAGTGACGTCAGTGGGCCTGCTTGCGCGCCCGCTCGGCGGCCTCGTGGAGGATCGTCCGGATCGGCAGCTCGCGGAGCATCTGGCGCACCTCCGTGTCCTCCACCGCCTCGCGCACCTTGGAGTCCGAGAAGAAGCGCCCGTAGCGGCCCTCGGCCCAGGTCTGGAGAAGGGCCTGGTCTTGCAGGACGGCGGCGACTTTGGGGTGCTGCGCGATCTTGCGGATCTCGGGCTTGTCCTCGATGCCCCGGAGGGCCTCGGGGTGCTCGCTCAACACGGTGAGGTCGGCGATCAGCGGCTGGAGCTCGAGGCGCGTGGCCGGGCTGGTCGGGCGCACCACCCAGTTCGTGAAGAGCGAACTCTCCATCTCCTGGTGCACGCGGGGCAGGCGCGCCTTGCGCGAGTCCTCGGGCATCGCGTCCAGCAGGCCGAGGATGAACCACGCGAAGACGAGGGCCTCGACGGCGCCGGCCAGCGCGCCCAGCTTGCGGTTCCAGGGCCGGGGCTTGCCCTGCTGGTCCGAGCCGAGGAGTTTCGCCACCCTGCCCAGGAGGAACCGGCTCACGAAATACAGCAGCAGCCAGGCCACGATGCACGCCATGGCGTACAGGGCAGGGGAGGGCGGCTCGGCCTTGGAGGCCAAGAGCTGGATGCCCCCGCGAACCACGAAGCCGGTGGCCAGGCTGGCCACGAGCAGCGCCCCGAGCCCCGCCATGTGGGCGAGCAGCCCGCGCACGTAGCCCAGGAAAACGAACAGCACCACGAGGATGAGCACGATCAAGTCAATGCCCATGCGGAGGGCTCCGTGGCGGGGAACGGCGATGAGACCGTGGATGGCGGGGACGAACGCGCGGATTATAGCCCTGGGCGTTGCGGGTGTCAACAGTTGACTCCGTGCCCAAGCCGTCCTAAGCTATGCGCGGCCAGTCTCAGATGAGGAGAGAGCCTTGCTGAAGATCATTGCCGACGAGAATATCCCGTTCGTGCGCGAGGCGTGCGCCACGCTGGGCGAGGTGACCCTGGTGGCCGGACGCGAGGTGACGCGCGACACGCTTCGCGGGGCCGACCTGTTCTTCTGCCGCTCGGTGACGAAGATCAACCGAGCCTTGCTCGAGGGCACGCGGGTGCGCTTTGTGGGCACGGCCACCATCGGCTTCGACCACGTGGACCGCGAGTATCTGAAGCAGGCGGGAATCGCCTTCGCCAGCGCCCCCGGGTCGAACGCGAACTCGGTCGCCGAGTACATCGTCGCCGCGATGCTCGTGCTGGCCCGCCGCGGCGGCTTCACTCTTGAGGGCAGGACGATTGGCGTGGTGGGCGTGGGCAACGTGGGCAGCCGCGTGGTGAAGAAGGCCGAGGCCCTGGGCATGCGGGTCCTCCAGAACGACCCGCCCCTCGCCCGCGCGACCGGCGACAGACGCTTCCTGCCCCTCGATGCCCTCCTCGACGCGGATTTCATCACCTTCCACGTCCCGCTCACCGTAGCGGCGAGCGTCCCGCTTGCCGAGGACGCCACGCACCACATGGTTGACGCCGCGTTCCTGGCTCGGATGAGGCCATCGGCTTACCTTCTCAACAGCTCGCGCGGGCCGGTGGTGGACGAGGCGGCGCTCAAGGCCGCCCTCGCCGAGCGCCGTCTCGCGGGCGCCGTGCTCGACGTGTGGGAGACCGAGCCGGCCTTCGACCCCGACCTGTTGGCCCTGGCCGCCATCGGCACGCCCCACATCGCGGGCTACTCCTTCGACGGCAAAGTGGCGGCCACCGAGATGATCTACCGCGCCGCCTGCGAGGTCGTGGGCGTCAAGCCCACCTGGAACCCCGCCGCCATCATGCCCCCGCCCGGCCACCCGCGTCTGGAGATTCAGTGTGCTGGCCGGCCCGACGAGGACGTGCTCCGCGAAGCGGTCCTCACCATCTACGACATCGAGGCCGACGACCGCGGCCTGCGCCAGTCGCCGAGCGCCCCCGCCGAGCGCGCCGCCTGGTTCGACCGCCTCCGCAAGGTCTACCCCGAGCGCCGCGAGTTCCACAACACCACGTTGATGGCCCCCGGCGCCAGCCAGGGGTTGGGAGCCAAGCTCGCGGGGATCGGGTTCCGGGTTGCCGGCGGCGCAGCGAACTGATAGGATAAGATCAGGAGGCGTGAACATCTATGGAGCCATCTCGATGGTGATCGGCAAGGGGTATGAGACGGGCCGGCTCTCGGAAGCAGAAGTCCGCGAGTTGGCCGCCAAGGGGCTGGGGCAACTCGAGCTGGCGGGCAAGCGCGTGCTCGTCATCATTCCCGACAGCACGCGGTCGTGCCCCCTGCCGATGTTTTTTCGGCTCCTGTGCGAGCTGATTCGCCCGAGGGCGAAGAAGCTGGACTTCCTGATCGCGCTCGGCACGCACCCGCCGATGCCGGAGGACAAGATCAACGCGCTCCTCGGCCTGACGCCCGAGGAGCGCGCGGCGAAGTACGCCGACGTGCGGGTTTTTAACCACGAGTGGGACCGTCCCGACGCCCTCCGCCAGATCGGCACCATCAGCGCCGACGAGATTGAGGAAATCTCCGACGGCCTGATGTGCGAGGACGTGCCGGTCGCTCTCAACAAGCTGATCTTCGACTACGACCAGCTCCTCATCTGCGGCCCCACGTTCCCCCACGAGGTCGTGGGCTTCTCGGGCGGCAACAAGTACCTCTTCCCCGGCATCGCGGGGGCCGAGATCATCAACTTCTTCCACTGGCTCGGCGCCGTCATCACCAACCCCGTCATCAATGGCACCAAGTGGACGCCCGTCCGCAAGGTCGTGGACCGCGCGGCCTCGATGATCCCCGTGCCCCGCTTCTGCTTCAGCCTCGTCGTGCTGTTCAGCGACCTCAAGGGGCTCTTCATCGGGCCGCCCGAGGAGGCGTATTCAGCCGCCGCGGACCTCTCGGCCAAAATCCATGTCGTCTACAAGCCGAAGCCCTTCCATCGCGTGCTCTCCATCGCGCCGAAGATGTACGACGATGTCTGGACCGCGGGCAAGTGCATGTACAAGCTCGAACCCGTCGTGGCCGATGGCGGCGAGCTGATCATCCTGGCCCCGCACGTGGACGAGATTTCGTACACTCACGGCAAGGTGCTCGACCGCATCGGCTACCACTGCCGCGACTATTTCCTGAAGCAGATGGACCGGTTCCGCGACGTGCCGCGCGGCGTGATGGCCCACTCGACGCACGTCAAGGGCATCGGCACATTCGAGAACGGCATCGAGAGGCCGCGGGTCAACGTTGTCCTGGCCACGGCCATCCCCGATGCCCGCTGCCGCAAGGTGAACCTCGGCTACCGCGACCCAGCGACGATCAATCCCGACGAGTGGCGCGGCCGCGAGGACGAGGGGGTGCTCCTCGTGCCCAAGGCCGGCGAGATGCTCTATCGCCTCGCCGATGGCAGTGTGCCGAGGATTGGGTGAGCGGGGGCACAGGGGCATCGGACCGACGGGACGGAGAGGACCGATAGGACCCGCGGGCAGGCTCTTTCCTGGTCCTATCGGTCCCATCTGTCCTATCCGTCGTATCCTGCTTTGGGGGAGCTATGGAAACCCTCGACAAGATCCCGTTCGCGGTGGATGTAGCCGCTCTAATGAAAAGCCTGCGCATCCCGGCCGGCAGCGACCGGGAGCGCGAGGTGCGCAAGATGGTGAAGGCGGCGCAGAAGATCGCCCGGCCCAAGGCGGTCTACGACCTGTGCTTCATCGAGCACAAGGGCGAAGATAGCGTGACATTCGGCGGCGCGACGTTCACCAGCCGCGTGCTCCGTGTGAACCTCGATGGGGCGGGGCGGGTCTTCCCCTTCGTGGCCACGTGCGGCCGCGAACTGGCCGACTTTGCGGCCTCGCTCGACGACCTGGTGCTCAGCTTCGCCCTCGACACCGTGATGGTGCAGGCGCTGGAGGCCATGGTGGGCGCGCTCCGCACGCACCTCACCCAGAAGTACGCCCTCGGCGGCGTCGGCATGATGGACCCCGGGTCGCTCGAGGACTGGCCGCTCTCCGAGCAGCGGCCGCTCTTCTCGGTGCTCGGCGACGTGAAGGGCGCCATCGGCGTCGAACTGACCGACAGCCTGCTCATGGTGCCCATCAAGTCGGTCTCCGGCATCATCTTCCCCACGAAACACAGCTTCGAGAGCTGCCAGCTCTGCCCTCGCGAGACCTGCCCCAACCGCCGGGCGAAGTACGACCCCGAGCTCTGGGCGAAGCGCTACGGCCGCACGGGGCAATGACCGATTCGCACGGGCCTCTGCCGCAGCGCGGGCGGCACGATGGACAGGATGGATAAGATCGACAGGAATGGACAACACGTCCATGCTGTCCATCTTGTCCATAGCACCTTGACTGGCCTGCGCCAACGGCTAGAATGAAAGACACGCGAAGAACCAAGGAGGAGCCATGCGCAGAGAGAACAACGTCATCGTCGCCCAGTCGGGCGGGCCGTCGCCCGTCATCAACAGCTCGCTGCGGGGCGTACTCGACACGTGCCGGGCCTTCCCCGACACGTTCGGCACGGTCTATGCCGCGTGGCACGGCATCGAGGGCGTGCTCAACGAGGAACTGCTCGACCTGAGCGCCCAGCCCGACGAGGAGATCGCCCTCCTGCGCACCACGCCCGCCGCCGGCGCCATCGGCACCTGCCGCTACAAGCTCAAGGACAAGCAGACCGAGGACTTCGAGCGAATCATCGCCGTCTTCAAGGCCCACGGCATCCGCTACTTCTTCTACAACGGCGGCAACGACTCGATGGACACGGCGAACAAGGTGAGCCAGCTTGCGGCCAAGCGGGGACTCGACCTGATCGCCGTGGGCGTGCCCAAGACGATTGACAACGACGTGGGCGACCAGGAGTTCCAGCTGATTGACCACACGCCCGGCTACGGCAGCGTGGCGCGCTACTGGGCGTGCATCGTGCAGAACGCCCTCGAAGAGAACCGCGGCGCCTGCCCCTCCGACCCCGTGCTCGTGATCCAGGCGATGGGGCGGAAGATCGGCTTCATCCCCGCCGCCGCCCGCCTGGCCGACCCCCACCGCGAGGCGTCGCTCCAGATCTACATGCCCGAGGCCGGCGTGAAGCTGCCCGAGCTCGCCGACAACGTCAACCAGGCCCTCAAGGCCCGCGGCGGCGTGGTCGTGGTCGTGAGCGAAGGGCTCGACGTGGGCGACATCGGCGCGAGCAAGGACTCCTTCGGCCACACGCAGTTCAGCGCCAGCGAGACCACGGCGGCCCAGATCGTCGTCAGCTACCTGAACAAGGTCGGCCTGGCCGCCCGCGGCGCCGCCCGCGGCCAGGTGCCCGGCTGCGACCAGCGCGACACCGCCGTCTATGCCTCCGTGGTGGACCTGGACGAGGCCTACCGCGTCGGCCAGAAGGCGGCCCTGCTCGCCAAGAACGGCGAGGGCGGCTGGATGTCCACGATCCTCCGCGAGCCCGGCAGCCCCTACAGCGTGCGCTACGACAAGGTGGAACTCGCGAAGGTGGCGAACTCGGAACGCACCTTCCCCAAAGCCTGGATCGCCCCCAGCCGCGTGGACGTGACGGACGACTTCCTGGCCTATGCCCGGCCGCTGATCGGCGACGACTGGGTGAGCGTGCCCCTGGTGAACGGCATCCAACGCTTCGCGCGGCTCAAGCCGATCTTCGCCGAGCGCAAGTGCCCGGCCTACGTGCCCCAGGCGTACCGCTGAAACGTGCCTGACCCACCCCTTGACAGGAGGACCCGCCGTGGACAAGGCCGTGACCCGCCGCCAGTTCGCCGCCACCGCCGCCGCGGCCGCCGTGGCCGCGACGCTGCCGCAGACCGCGCAGGCCGCGGCGGCCGACCCCGCGACGATTCTCAACTACAACCCCGACATGGAATACCGCCGCCTGGGCAAGACGGGGCTGATGATCTCCGCCGTCGTGCTCGGCGGCCATTGGAAGCGCCTCGTCAAGATCATCGGCGGCGACGAGCCCAAGGGCTGGATGAGCACCGACATCGGCCGCGAAGCGTTCCAGAAGAACCGCGCCGACGTGGTCACCCGCTGCATCGAGAAGGGCATCAACTACGTGGACGCCTGCTGCGGCGAGGAGATTCTCGCCTACAGCCGCGCCCTGAAGGGCCGCCGCGACCGGATGTACTTCGGCTTCTCCTGGCACGTGCGTGAGAGCCGATTCCCCGAATGGCGCTCGGCCAAGAAGCTCCAGGAGGGCCTCGACCTCGGCCTCAAGGAGGCCGGACTCGACTACTGCGACCTCTGGCGCATCAGCCTGCTCGTGGACAGCAGCAAGCACACCCAAGGCGAGATCGAGGAGGCCGTGGCCGCGCTCGACTGGGCCAAGCAGACGGGCCGCGCGCGCTTCACCGGCTTCTCCTCCCACGACCGCCCCCACCTCAAGCACCTGGTCGAGACCTATCCCAAGCAGGTCGAGGTCATCCTCACCCCCTACACCGCCAAGACCAAGGTCGTGCACGACCCCAGCGGCCTCTGGGCCGCAATCCGAAAGCACGACGTCGGCTGGTTCGGCATCAAGCCCTTCGCCAGCAACAGCGTCTTCCAGGGCGACAGCAGCCCCGAGAGCCCCAGTTTCGATGAAGACAACCGCATCGCACGGCTCACCATCCGCCGCATCCTGTGCAACCCGGCCATCACCGCCCCTATGCCCGGCCTCATCACCCCCCAGCAGGTGGACAACGTGTGCGCCGCGATCAAGGAACGCCGAGAACTCGACCTGAAGGAGCGGGCGGAACTCGACCGCGCCATGGAGCGCGCCTGGGCAAGCCTGCCGGCCGACTACCAGTGGCTCAAGGACTGGGAACGCGTGTGAGCGGCGTGCCTACTTGCCTTTGCTCTTCCCCGCCCCCTTGGCCATCGCCTCGTAGCGTCGGCGCAGGAAGACGGTGACGACGCCGTAGACCTGCCCCACGCCGCACGAGACCATCAGCAACAGGCCGGCCTCGAGGTACTTGTCCCACTTGGACAGCCCGTGCAGGCTGGAGAGCGCTTTGGAATCGGCAAGGCTGATGAGGGCGAAGTACACGCCAGCGCCCACGAACCAACCGGGCACAAAGTCGAAACCCGGCACCCGCTCGGCGCAGATGACCACCACGACCACCGCGAACACGGCCGCGGG
>DAOOIT010000073.1 GCA_035384565.1 Planctomycetota bacterium
CCGCCCCGCTGGCGCCGGCAACGCAGCCCACGCGGATTCTTGGACAGGCTCCTAGGCCAGTACCGCCCCATCCTAGCACCCGCTGCGGGGGCGAGTCAAGACGGTTGTTCTTGCCCTATCGCACGATACAGCCGCGCGGGGCTTCAGGTTTCGTCGGGGAACAGGTTGGGGTTGCTGGCGCGCTGGAGGGCCTCTTCGCGGGTGATGCGGCCGCGCATCACCAGGTCCTTGAGCGACTGGTCGAGGGCGATCATGCCATGGGCGGAGCCGGTCTGGATGACAGAGCTGAGTTGCGCAGTCTTCTTCTCGCGGATGAGGTTGCGCGCGGCGGGAATGCCCACGAGGACCTCGAAGGCGGCGGCGCGGCCCTTGCCGTCGGCCGTGGGGATGAGGGTCTGCGCGATGATGCCGAGCAGCGACTCGCTGAACATCGTGCGGATCTGCTCCTGCCGCTCGCTGGGGAAGATATCCACGATGCGGTCGCAGGTCTTGGCCGCCGAGCTGGTGTGCATGGTCCCCAGCACCAGGTGCCCCGTTTCGGCGGCGGTGATCGCGAGTTGTGTGGTTTCGAGGTCGCGCATCTCGCCCACGAGGATCACATCGGGGTCCTCGCGCAGCGCGCTCCGCAGCGCGTTGGCGAACGAGTGCGTGTGGGCGCCCACCTCGCGCTGGCTGATCAGGGCCTGTTTGCTCTCGTGCACGAACTCGATGGGGTCCTCGATGGTGATGATGTGGTCGGGGCAGCGCTCGTTGATGTAGTCAATGATGCTGGCCAGCGTGGTGCTCTTGCCGGAGCCGGTGGGGCCCGTGACCAGGATGAGGCCGCGGTCCTTCATCGCCAGTTCGGCGACCACGGGGGGCAGGCCCAGCTTCTCCAGGGGCAGCACGCTGTTGGGAATCTTCCGCAGCACGGCCGACGGCCCGTGGCGTTGGACGAAGGCGTTGACGCGGAACCTGGCGAAGTCGGTGGGAAACGAGAAGTCGAGCTCGAGGTCGCGCTCGTAGGTCTGGCGCTGGGAGTCGCTCATGATCTGCCGGAGCATCGCGAGGAGCGCGTCGGCCGCGAGCGGCGGCGCGTTGATCTTC
The DNA here is from genome assembly GCA_035384565.1 of Planctomycetota bacterium. Lineage (NCBI taxonomy): Bacteria > Pseudomonadati > Planctomycetota > Planctomycetota bacterium. The sequence continues at coordinate 1,087 of DAOOIT010000073.1, forward strand.
TTCATCTCGCCGTGGATGCGCACGATGGGCGGGGCGCCGGTCGCCAGGTGCAGGTCGGAGGCCCCCTGCTTGTGCATGAAGGTCAGCAGCGGCAGAATGTCCAAGCCCGTTGCATCCTATTCACAAGGCATCCGACGGCCTATCGCCCGCCGGAGGCAGGAGGCGGGCGCGCCGTCGAGCAGCAGGTCGCGGAGTTCGCGGCTGGGCTCCAGGATCTCGTACTTCAGCGCCCGCTCCAGGCGCTGGGCGACGATGAGGCGGAGCGAGTTCGCCAGCAGCGGCCCCGGGACGCCGTTCTCGCGCAGCAGGGCCAGGGCCGTCAGAGGGTCGGGCGCGCGCATCTCGCCCAGGAGCAGCGTGCTCACCAGGGCCTCGGGGCGAAAGGCGGCCCAGAACTCCCGCTCGTGGAGTCTCTCGGCCAGCAGAATCGGCGGCGGATCGGGGGCCAGGCGGCCGAGCGCCGCGAGGTAGTCGTCGCGCGTCCTCGCCTCCAGTTGGGTGGCCTCGGCGCAGCGGAGCCTTGCCGTGGCCTCGAGGGTGACGGCCTGGCGACGCCTCGGGCCGGCGGCCCGCAGCAGCGCGTGAAGGGTCATCGAGCAGCCCGAGCGCCGGGGCCCGCAGACGACGAGGAGGCCGTCGCGCGCGTGGGCGGCCCGGCGAAGGCGCGCCGCGTCGTCCTTCGCGAAACCCAGAGCGCGCAGTTCCCACGGGTCGGCCAGCACCGCGCCCACCGGAGGCGGCAGGGCGCCGCGGCGTGTCGGCTCGAAGCGCGGCGGGCCGGGCGCCGCCCGCGCGGCCACCGCGTCCAGCACCCGGCGGATCGCCGCCGCGTCGGCCACGGCCACGCGCACGCGGGCGCCCGTGGCGGCCTGGATCTCCTCGATGGCCCGCGCGTCCGTGGGGTCGGCCATGGCCACGGTGAGCTCATCGCCGATCCGCACCATGGGCACCGCCTCGTGCCGGCGCAGGAGGTCCAGCGACACCGCGGCCACCAGGTCGGGCTCCAGGGCCTGGGCGTCCGGCTCCACATAGGGGATGCCGAGCAGATGCCCCAGCGCCCAGTTCAACTGGTCGCGGGTGAGCGCCTCCTGCTCGAGCAGCACCTGGCCGAGCCTCCGACGCGAGACGCGCTGCTCGCGGAGCGCCGCGCGGCGCTGTTCCCGCGTGATCAGGCCGTGCTCGACCAGCACATCGCCCAGCCGTCGCGCCCTCGCCGGTGCGTGTGTCGCCATCGGACTCCTCGTCTGCGGGTGCGTGCGATGCGGAAGGTCCATGACACACTTACCCCAGGTCCCGCCCGTCCGCAACCCGCCGGAGCGGATTTCCGCTCCTTGACCCCGCCTGGCCGCAACGGTATGATTCCGTCGGGCCATGTCGAGGGTTCCACGTTCAGGCGGAGCGGCGCGGTGAGCGAAGCCTCCGGAATCGGGCGTATCCTCCATCACTCGGGCAGCTTTGCCGCCCTGGAGACTGCGCTATGGCGCGCGATGGATAGCGTGCGCGCCCTCGAGCCGCTCGCGCCCATCCTCGTGCTGGTGCCAGCGAATCTGCTGCGCCGCCATCTGCTGCTCGAGGCCGCGGCCCGAGGGGGATGCCTCAATGTGCACTACCTCACGCTGATTGACCTGGCCCGCGAGCTGGGCGAGGCCCCTCTGGCCGCAGAAGGGCGGGCCCTTCTGCCCGCCCTGGGCGGCGAACTCGTCGCCCGCGCCGTGTGCGAGGCGGCTCCGGGCACGTACTTCGACTCCATCGCCGGCAAGCCGGGCTTCCACCGGGCGCTGCTGGCCACGATCGCCGACTTCAAAGAGGCCGGCCACACTCCCGACGATCTGCGGCGATGCCTCGGCGACCGCGGCCTGCCCGATGCGGCCAAGCTGCGCGATTTCTGCGCCCTGTGGGAGGCCGTGGAGGAGCGGCTGGGCGCGCTGCGGCTCTACGATGCGGCCGACCTGGTAGCCGCGGCCGCCGCGGCAGCCCCGGCCGACCGTTGGCTGGCCCAGGCGGCGGCCGTCTTCGTCTATGGCTTCTACGATCTCAACGAGCTTCAGCGCCGGCTGGTCGCCGCCTGCGCCACGGCGCGGCCGGCCGCGGCCTTCTTCCCCTTCACGCCCGGGGCGGCGGCATTCGCCTATGCCGAGCCCACCTTCGACTGGTTCCTCCGCCAGGGCTTCAGAGCCCGAGCCGAGCCTGAGCCCGCGGCGCCGCCCGAACTCGCCGCCCTCCGGCGCAACCTGTTCGCGCCTCTCACCGAGGGCGCTGCCTCTGAGGGCCGCCTGCGCCTCGTGAGCGCGCCCGACGAGGTGCGCGAGGTGCGCGCCCTGGTGCGTGAGGCCCTCGCCGCCGCCCGCGCCGGCACGGCGCTGCCCCGCGTGGGCATCCTGCTGCGCCAGACGGCCGCCTACGCCCCCCTCTTCGCCGAGGAGTGCGCGGCGGGCGGCCTCGCCGCGTATCCGCACGACCCGCCGCCCCTCGCCACCACGCGGGCCGGGCGCAGCCTGTTGATGCTCCTTCGCCTCCTGGAATCCGACTTCGCACGTCCCGACGTGATGGACCTCCTGACCTATGCGGACCTGGCGTTCGAGGCCCCCGCGGCCACGGCCGACTGGGACCTCCTTTCGATCCAGGCGGGCATCGTCAAGGGGCGCGACCAATGGCTGCCGCGCCTTGCCGCGCACCGCCGGGCGTTGGAGGCCCTCGGCACCGAGGACGAGAACCCGCGGCGCACGGCCGAGCTGCTCGAGGCCCTCACCCAGATCGAAGCCCTCCTGGGCCAGTTGATCCCGGCGATCGAGGCCATCCCCAAGACCGCTCGCTGGAGCGACCTGACCGGCGCCGTGCTGGCCCTCTTCCGCCGATTCGTGCGGCAGGACGCCGGCGGCGCCACGGTAGCCGAGGCCGTGGCAGAGCTGGCCTCGCTCGATGCCACGGGCGCGCCGGCCGACCTCCCCACGCTCGCCCGCCTGGCCCGCGAGCTGCTCGAGACCCGCCGGCCCCCGCGCCCGCCGTTCGGCTCGCGCGGCCCGGTCGTGGCCGACCTGCTCGAGTGCCGCGGCGTGCCTTTCGACCTCGTGTGCGTGCCCGGCCTCGTCGAGAAGGGCTTCCCCGCCCTGCCGACGCAGGACCCGCTGCTCTCGGACCGTGAACGCGCGCGGCTCAACGAGCGGGGCCTTCGGCTGCCGCTGAAGAGCGACCGCGCCGCCGAGGAGCGCCTGCTGCTGCGCCTCGCCGTGGGCGCGGCCCGCGACCGCGTCGTGCTCAGCTACCCACGCCTCGAATCGGGCTCGGCCCGCGAGCGCGTGCCGTCGCACTTCCTCCTGCGGGCCGTCGAGGCCGTCACAGGCCGGCGCTGCACCAACGCCACCCTCGGCGGCTTCGCGGGACACGAGACGCTCGGGGCGTCGGCCTTCGCCCCCGCCGACCCCGCGAGGGCGTGGCGCGAGGCGGAGTACGACCTGGCCGTTGCGGGCGCGGCGCTCCAGAGCGGGCGCGGGGCCGAGCTGGCCTACCTCGCCACCCTGTCGCCCACGTTCGCCGCGGCGCGCCGGGCCGAGGAGCGCCGCTGGGGCGAGGCCGCCTTCACGCCCTACGACGGCCTGTTGCTCGCCCCGGAGGCCCGCGACGTCTTGCGCGCCCTTCTCGGCCCCGAGCCCTGGCGCATGCCGGCTACGGCGCTGGAGCGCTATGCCGCCTGCCCGTTCCGCTACTTCCTCAAACACGTGCTCGGCATCGAGCCGCTGGCCGAGCCCGAGGCGGTGCGCCGCCTGTCGCACCTCGACAGGGGCAAGCTCCTCCACACCATCCTGCACCGGGCCCTGCGCCAGGCACGCGACGAGGGCCGACTGCCCTTGCGCCTCGACGCCCAGGAGGCGCTGCTGAGCATCGCACGCGAGGAGTTCGATGAGTTCGAGAAGCGGGGCCTCGTGGGCCTCCCCGCGCTCTGGAGTCTCGAGCGCGGCGCCCTGGAGGGCGACCTGCGCCGCTTCGTGCTCGACGAGGCCGCCGACCCGGGGGATTATGTGCCCGCCCACTTCGAGGCGGCGTTCGGCACGCCGCGCGGCGCCGGCGACCTGGCAAGCGCCCGAGGTCTCGTCCAGAACCTCGGCCCGGCCGGCACCATCGAGGTGGTGGGCCGCATTGACCGCATTGACCTGACCCCTGACGGCTCCCACGGCCGAGTGGTGGACTACAAGACGGGCGCCCAGGCCAGCCCGCCGCGCAGAGACCCGCTGGCCGGCGGCACCGCCCTGCAACTGCCCCTCTACCTCAAGGCCGCCGAACTGCTTGTGCCCGGTGCCACGATGGACGCCGCGCTCTATCGCCACGTCACCGAACGAGGCGACTACGCGGACACGGCGTTCACCCGCGACGACTATGCGGAGCTGGAGGATCGCCTGCTGCGCATCCTGGCCACCATCGTCGAGGGCATCGGCGCGGGGCGCTTCTTCGCGGGCGTGGCCGCGGACCAGGAGTGCCGAAGCTGCGACTACCGCGATGTGTGCGGCGTGGCCGCCGAGGCCGCTACGCGACGCAAGCTGGCCGATGAAGCCGTGCAAACCTACCTGGCCATGCGGGAGGCGGAATGAGCACGAAGCCCTATGCCGACGCCGCCCACCGCACCCGCGCCGAGAGCGACCTCGACGCCAGCCTCACCGTCGAGGCCGCCGCGGGCGCGGGCAAGACCTCCGTGCTCGTCACCCGCCTGCTCAACTTCGTGCGCGAGGGCAAGGCCCCGCTCCGCCGCATCGTGGCTGTCACCTTCACTGAGAAGGCCGCCGGCGAACTGCGCGTGCGGGTCCGCGAAGAGCTGGAGAAGGCGCTCGACGGCACGCTCGACGCCGAGTCCCGCGCCCGTTACGCGCAGGCCCTCGACGACCTCGGCCACGCGCCCATCGGCACCATTCACGCCTTCTGCGCGGGGCTGATCCGCGAGCGCCCCGTCGAGGCCGGCGTGGACCCGCAGTTCCGCGTGCTGGACGAGCTGGAAGGCTCGCTCGTGCGCGACCGCGCCTGGGACGACTGGCTGGAGGAGCAACTGGCCGCGGGCAACCTCGCGCTCCTGCGCGCGGTCGCGCATGGCTTGCGGCTGGAGGGCGAAGGCAACACGCTCCGCGCCCTGGCCCTCAAGATGTGCGGCTGCCGCGATCTGCTGGACAGGCTGCCCGCCGCTCCGCCGGCCCCCGACGTCGGGCCTTTTCTCGCGGAGGCGCGCCAGGGCCTGGCCGACCTCGTGGCGCTGGTTGACGGGCACTGCAATCCCGAGGCGGGGGCCGCCTTCCGCTCGCAGATGAGCCGTCTGGGCCGCGACCTCCGGCGCGCGGAGGGCCTCGACCCCATGCAGCGCGAGGCAGCGGTGATGCACCTCAACTTCCGCCGCAAGTTCCCGGGCAAGAAGCACTGGTCCAATGCGAAACGCCACGCGGAGGCCAACACGATCTTCGAGGACCTCAAGGCGCGTCACGAGGCCCTGGCGGCGGCCATCGGCGCGTCCGTGGCCGCCGGCGTGGCCGAGGCCCTGGCCACGTATCCGGAGGCTCTCCGCAAGGAACGCGACAAGGACGGGCTGCTGGATTTCGACGACCTGCTGCTCGTCACCCGCAACATGCTCCGCGACAGCCGCGAGGCCCGCGACCACTTCAAGGCGAGCTACGACTACCTGCTGGTGGACGAGTTCCAGGACACCGACCCGCTCCAGGTGGAGATCGCCTTCTTCCTCGCCGAGCGGCGCGACAGCCACGCCAGCCGATGGGACCAGGTGCGGGTTGAACCGGGCAAGCTGTTCTTCGTCGGCGACCCGAAGCAGAGCATCTATCGGTTCCGCCGAGCCGACATCGAGATGTACGAGAAGGCCCGCCGCCTCCTGGCCGCCCAGGGTGCGGCGCTCACCCTGTCGCAGAGCTTCCGCCCCGTGCCCGGCATCGCCGAGGCGGTGAACGCCATCTTCGAAGACGTGATCAAGCCACCCAGAGATGGTCTCTACCAGCCTCAGTACGTGCCCCTCAAAGCCTACCGCGACGCAACGGGCCAGCGGCCCGCCGTCGAGCTGGTCTATCCGCCGCCCGGCCACGAGGCAGACCTGGCGTTCGGCGGCACGGCGCATCGGTTCGAGGCCCGCGCCGTGGCCGCGCTGATCCGCCGCATCGTGGAGGAAGAGCGCTGGGAGGTAGCCGACCCGCAGAGCCGCCAACCCCGGCTCGCCCGCTACGGCGACATCGCCATCCTCGCCGAGCGGTTCACCTTCTCAGACGACTACGCCGAGGCCCTCGCCGCGGCCGGTGTGCCGCTGCGCATCGTGGGGGGCAAGCACTTCTACGTCGCACACGAGGTCCACAGCCTCGTCACTGTGCTCAAGGCCATTGACAACCCGCACGACCGCGTGTCGCTGGTGGCCGCGCTGCGGGGGCCCTTCTTCGGCGTCTCGGATGAGGAACTGCTGCTCGCCCGGCAGGCTCAGGGCACGCTGAGCTATCTGGCCGAGGCTCCGGCCGGCCCGGTCGGCGAGGCGATGGCCGTGTTGCGCGAGTTCCACGGGCGGCGCAACGCCGAGCCGCTTCCGCTGCTGCTCCAGGCGCTCCTCGAACGCACAAAGGCCCTCGAGCTGTTCCTGTTGCGCCCGCGCGGCGAGCAGCGCGTGGCCAACCTGCTGCGCATCGTGGAGCGGGCGCGGGCCCTCGAGGCCACCGAGCGCGTGAGCTTCCGCGGCTTCGCGCGCTGGCTGGCCGCCGCGCACGACACCGAGGCCAGAGAAACCGAAGCCCCCTCGGCCGAAGCGGGCGACAACTTCGTGCAGTTCCTCTCCGTGCACGGCGCCAAGGGCCTCGAGTTCCCCATCGTCGTCCTCGTGGATATGGCTCGGCAGCGGCAGAATGCCAGCAGCTTCGTCGTCCTGCGCGACCAGCCGGCCGAGGCCGGGCAATTCGCCTTCTACCTGGGTTCGAAGGGCGACCGCTACCGAACCCCCAACTGGCCGGGCGACGACTACGACGAGCGCCGCGACGAGGCCGAGGATGCCAGGCTCTTCTACGTCGCGGCCACGCGTGCCCGCGACTGCCTGGTCATGTTCCCCGGCTGGGCAAAGGGCGAGGGCGGCCCCGCCCAGTTCCTGCGCGAGGCGGCCCGGCCCGAGGCCCCCGAATGGGGCGCCGCGACGCCGAAGGGCCATGTCTACGACACCCGGACGCTCGACCTGGCCGACCGCGCGGGGAAGCCGTTCCGCCTGGCCGTGCCCACGGACGCCCTGCCGCGCGCCGCCGAAGAGCGCCTGGCGAGGCGCACGCGCTGGCGTGAGGCGCTGGCCGCCGACCTGGCCAAGGCCACCCAGGGACGCGTCACGAAGTCGCCCTCCCGCCTCGGGCACGGCCTCGCGCCCGCGCCGCTCGACGGGGTGGAGCCCCCTGGGGCCGACACCGGCCGCCAGATCGGCTCGCTCGTCCACCACAGCCTTCGCAGGGCGGGGCTGGACGATGCGGGGACCGTCGAGCGCCTGCTGGAGGCCGAGGCCCGCCGCATCGGGCTTGCGGCGCCCGCGGCGGAACAGGCCCGCCGCCTGCTGAGAGCGGCGTTGGACTCGCCCCTGCTGGCGCGCGCCCGAGCCGCCTCGGCCTGCTACCATGAGGTGCCTTTCGCCCTCGAGGTGCAAGGGGTGACGCTGACCGGCGCCATTGACCTTCTGTTCCTCGAGGGCGACGAGGCGGTGGTGGTGGACTTCAAGACCGATTCGGTGCGCGGCGAGGCCGAGGTTCTGGAGCGTGCCGAGGCGTACGTCGCGCAGGTGCGCGCCTACGCGCTCGCTGTCCACAGGATTCTTTGCAAGCCGGTCAAGGAAGTGGTATTATTCTTCCTGTCGGCAGGGCGGCTGTGGCGAGCCACGCCCGACTCGAGCACGTATGACCTGGCGGCGGCAGAGATCGCCGCCCACGAGTGAACACCATGGGCGTCGAGCGCGTGCGCATTGCGCAATTCTCGGACCTGCACCTGGGCGCCAGCCTGAGCGGCGGAAAGCTCGCGCTGCCCCAGGCCAAGGCCGACAAGCGCCGGTCCGAGCAGCGCCAATGCCTCGTGCGCCTGGCCGCCCACGTGCGCGAGACCCGCCCCGCCCTCCTGCTCATCCCCGGCGACCTGTTCGACTCCGGCGAGCCGGAGATTGACGACCTGAACTTCGTGATCAACACGCTGAACACGATGGCCCCTGTGCCCGTGTTCATCGCGCCCGGCAACCACGACAGCTACGCGCCCTCGAGCGGCTACAACCCGCACAGCGCCCTGTACCAGGGGCGTGGCAGCGGCCCCAAGTGGGGCAGCCACATCCGCATCTTCAGCGCCGAGCAGTTCGAGACCGCGCCGGTGCCCGGACACGCCGGCATCACCGTGACCGGCGTGGCCTTCCACCGCCACCGGCCCGACAGCCACCGCGTTCTGGCCGACCTCGCCCGGGCGCCGCAGAGCGGCCTGCGCATCCTGCTCTTCCACGGCGCGCTGGAGAACTACCCGCGCGCGGGCGCCGACAAGGCCGTGCTGCCCTTCACCGCCGCCGAACTGGAGCGCGCCGACTACACCTACGCCGCCGTGGGCCACTACCACCGCGGCGGGCCCGTCGTCGGCGAGCACGGCCGCCTGCTGGGCGCCTATGCGGGCGCCCCCTTCGCCTGCTCGCTCAACGACACCGGGGCCGGCACCTGGCTCGACGTCGAGATCAGCCCGCAGGAGCCTCTCAAAGAGGCCGCCCTCCACTGGCATCGGTGCGACGACCGGGCGATTCATGCGCTCGAGATGGACGTGACCGGCCTCACCGACAGCACGGAGCTGGGCCGTCGCCTCGACGACCTGCTCGCCGCGGCGCGGGCCGGGGCGCGCGACCTCGTGCACCTGACCCTGCGCGGCCGGCTGGCCCGGGGCGTGCCCTTCGCCCCCGCGGAGGCCCTGGGCGACCGATTCTTCCATGTGGCCGTGGACGCCTCGGCCCTCGAACCGGACCACGATGTGGACCTCGCGGCCGAGCCGGCCGGCGAACCGGGCCTGGCCGCCACCGGGCAGGAACTCTTCATCTGGCGCATGCGCCAGCTCTATCACCAGGCCACCAGCGACGAGGAGCGCCATCGGATCCAGGAGGCCCTCTGTTACGGACTCGATGCGCTCACCTCGGGCGAGATACACCTGCGATGACCCAGTTGCGCGAGTTGTGGATTGACGGCTTCGGCTGCCTGCGTACCGGTCATGAGGCGGTGCGCTTCGACCGCGAGCGCATCACGCTCTTCCTCGACGAGAACGAGGCCGGCAAGACCACCCTCCAGATGGCGCTCCTCGCCTCGCTCTACGGCCTGGAGGACGACCTGCGGCGGGTGGACACCAGCGTGCGCCCGCACAAGGCGCACTGGGCGCCCGTGGGCGGCGGCCCCTTCGGCACCCGCCTGCGCGTACACGACGGCCGCCGCCTGCTCGAGGTGCGCTGGGACTTCGCGAAGGGCGGCGACCTCCGCGTCATTGACGTCGGCAGCAACCGCCTCGTCACCGACGAGGTGTGCCCCGGGGCCTCGGGCCACGAGCTGGGCCGCCGCCTCCTCGGCGTCACCCTCGAGGAGTTCCTCAAGACCTTCGTCGTGCGCCAGGACGACCTGCACCGCGTGCGCGACGCCGAGGGCCTGGCCGAACTGGCCCAGCGCGCCGCCGACACGCAGGCGGGCAGCAGCACGGTCGCCTCGGCCCAGGAGGCGATTCGCGGCCTGCTGCGCGGCTACCCCGGCGTCATGCTCAAAGGCCCGGGCCTGATCGAAACCGAGATCGCGCGCCTCGCCGACGCCGTGCAGACGCTGGAGGCCCAGCTCGCGCAGCTCGAGGCCGACCAGAAGGCGCTCGCCGCCGACGACGCCGAGTTCCAGCGCGTGACGGCGGAGCGCGAGGAACTGCGCCGCGAGGCCGTTCGGCTCGACTACCTCGCCCAGGCCGCCGAACTCGAGGAGCTGCGCCAGCAGATCGAAGAGGCCCAGCGGCGCCGGGCCGCCCTGGCCGCCCTCGAAGCCGAGCGCGAGCAACTCGCTTCCCTGCGCTCGTTTCCGGCCGACAAGGCCGAGTGGCTCCTCCAGAGCCAGGCCACCCGCGTCGGCCTCCTCCAGAACGCCGAGAAGGCCGACCGGGCGATCGCCGAGCTGCGCGCCACGGCCCTCGAGCCCGCCAAGGCCGAGTTGAGCACCCTGGGCCCGCTCGCCCAGGTGACGCACGAAGACGAGGACACGGTCCACCAACTCCTCGGTAAGACTCGTGACTTCGAGGCCCGCGAGCGCAAGCTGCTCGACGACATCGCCCGCGAGGAGACGCAACTCGCTGCCCAGGGCGCGGCCATCGAGGACTTTGATCGCCTCGAGGAGCGCTTCGCCGACCTCAAGCCGGAGGATGCGGAGTTCCTGCTCGACCACGACCGCGCGGTGGCCCGGGCCGCCTCGGAGATCGAGGAGGCCAAGCGCCTCGCGCTGGAGGCCACCCTGCGCGGCGACCGGGTACTGGCGGGACGCACGGGCGAGCAGGCGGCGGGCCGCCGCCTGTTCCTCACCGGCGTGGCCGTCATGGCCTCCGCCGCCGTGCTCGGGGGCCTGACCATCCTGCTGGATTACCGCGTGGCCATCGCCGTCGCCCTCGCCGGCCTCGCCGCGGGGGCCTGGGTTGCCGCGAAGGGCCGCCGGCGCGCCCAGGGGGCCGCAACGCTTCAGGCCGATGTCCTGGCGAAGGCGCAGAGCGAGGCGGCCGAGGCCGACGGCCGCCGCGCGGCCCTGGCACGCGACCAGCGCGAACACGGCCGCCGACTCGCCGCTCTCGCCGCCCAGTTCGGCTACGAACAGCCGGAGGTGCTCGTCGAGGACTACACGTCCCTCCACGACCTGCGGCGCCAGTGTGTCGCGCTCATTCTCCTGCGGCGACAGGAGGCCGAGCTGGCCGCTCAGCGCGAGGGCATCGAGGCCGAGGTCGCCGCCCTGTGCGCCGCCTGGGGCCAGCCGTTCTTGCCGGGCACGGGCCTGTCGCGCGCCCTTGTGGCCCTGCAAGAGCGGATGAGCGCCTCCCTGCGTCTGCGCCAGCGCCTCGATGACCTCAGCCGCAAGCTGGCCGAGGAAACCGAACGCCGCGACGCGCTGCGCCGCCAGGCCGACGCCCTCACCGCCGAGCTCCAGGCGCTGTTCGCCTCGGCGGGCATCCCGCAGGACCAGCCGGTCGAGAAGAGCATCAGCGCCTTCAACGACCTCGCCCATCAGTACCATCGCTTCCGGCAACTCACCGACGAGTTGATCCCGCAGGCGAGCGCGGGCGTCGTGGACACGAAGACGCTGGACACGTGGCGCGCCGACGCCGACCGCTTGCACCGCGCGATTGCCACCATGCGCGAGGAGCGGCCGGGCCTGGTGTCGCTCGTCGTGAAGGAGCGCGCGAGCGAGTACCGCCGCCAGAAGGACGAGGCGGCGCGCCGCGAGGAGAAGCTGCGCGCCGTCGCGGAGGACCTCGGCCATCGCGTGCTGGCCACCCACGCGCGATGCCAGGCCGAGCGGCCGCGGCTCCAGGACGCGCTGGCGCAGCGGAGCGAGGAGCTGGCCCGCGCCCGACGCCACCGCGCCGCGCTGGAGCTGGCCGGCCAGGTGCTCGACGAGGTCGGACGGGCGGTCCACGGCCTCTGGGCCGAGGAACTCAACCGCTCGGCCAGCGCCCTCCTCCACCGCATCGCCCCGTCGCTCAGCGACCTGAAGTTCGACAACCACCTGTCGTTCGGCCTCAGCCACCGGACGCTGCCGCGGCCGGTCCACAGCACCGATGGAGGCCCCAGCCTGAGCGCCGGGACCTGGGACCAGGTGTGCCTGGCCGTGCGTCTGTGCATCGCCGACTTCGTGTCGCGCCGCTCGAACGGCGGCGTGCTGCTTCTCGACGACCCGTTCTCGCGCTTCGACGATGCGCGTTTCGAGGCGGCCATGCGCCTGTTGGGCGAGCACGTGCACGGCCGCCACCAGGTGGTGCTCTTCTCATGCCAACGCCAGCGTTTCCAGTGGCTGCGGACGCGCGACGCCCGCTGGTTCGATGCCAACGTGGTGACGCGCAGCGTCAGCGCCACCCGGGCCGCTCCTTAGCTGCGCCCCCCTTGCCCAGAAAAACCGCAGACTCACGCAGCAAGAACGCCGCCAGGGGCGACTACCAAGTCAGTGGCGGCCCGTTCAGGCAGTCGGCCCCAATTGGCAGGTGCCCCCGATGCTGTGCCAGAAGTGTTGGCAGGAAGAGGCAAGGGTCCACTTCAGCCTCATCGGCAGGAACGAGGCGGAGGAACTGGGCTACTGCCTCGCCTGCGCCAGGGAGGAACACCTAAGCTGGTTGCTCACTTGGGGTTACGGCTCCAGAACGCATCGCGGAGAGGCGCCGGCTGCCCCCGAGGTGCTGCCCAGAGGCTCGATGGCGGCGGAGGCCGCTCCCATCACCATCGTCGGCGCGGCCGTGGCCAGGTGTGAGTGCGGCTGCCGTCTCGTGGTCGGCGCCCAGTTGCCCTGCGAACACCACTCCCACGACCTGCTGACCGCCTCCGGCCAGTTCGTCGAGCATCTGTGCCACTGCGGCCGGGAACTCCGCATCCCCGTCCCAACCGTCTTCTGCGCCCAGTGCCACTCGACACAGACGCGGATCATCCTCGCCTCGGTCGAGACGTGCGTGTGGGACGAGCAGCGCCGCCGCATCGTGACCGTGGATCACGACTTGCGTGGCGGCAGGGTGACCTGGGGCACCTTCGCCATCCTGAACTGACCGCGCGTGTGTTTGCCCTCTCGCCCATCCCCCGCTCAATCCGCTTTGAAGCGACGCGCCCCATCTGCTATACTTGAGGGGCAGCGGCATTTCCCCGCGAGATGGGTATCGGTGTGGCCAAGCGCGTTGCGATCCTCGGTTCCACGGGCTCGATCGGCACCAGTGCGCTCGCCGTGCTGCGGCACCTGGGCGACGACTTCGAGCTGATCGGCCTTGCGGCGAACACGCAGTGGCAAGTCCTCGCCAGCCAGATTGCCGAGTTCCGGCCCAAACGCGCCGTGCTCGGCTCGCCCGCCCAATTCCCGCTCCTGGCCGAGCGCGCGGGCTCGAACTGCGTGGAACTCGCCTGCGGCCCCGACGCGGTGGCGGCCCTGGCCGCGTCGGACGACGTGGATATCGTGCTGAATGCAATCGTAGGCGCCGCGGGACTGGCCCCCGCCCTGGCCGCGCTGCGGGCGCGCAAGACCCTGGCCCTGGCGAACAAAGAGTGCATGGTGATGGCCGGCGAACTGCTCAATCGAGCGGCTGACGACGCGGGCGCGCACGTGGTGCCCGTGGACAGCGAGCACTCGGCCATCTTCCAGTCCCTCCAGAGCGGGCGCCCGGCCGAGGTGCGCTGCGTCTGGCTCACCGCCTCGGGCGGCCCGTTCCGCACGATGCCCCTCGACGCCCTCGACCGCGTGACGCCCGAGCAGGCGCTCCGCCACCCCAACTGGGCCATGGGACCGAAGATCACGGTGGACTCCGCCACCATGATGAACAAGGCCCTCGAGATCGTGGAGGCCCGCTGGCTCTTCCGCCTCGAGCCGCACCAGATTCGCGTCCTGGTGCACCCCCAATCCATCATCCACTCGATGGTCGAGTTCCGCGACGGCTCGACGATCGCGCAACTCGGCGTGCCCGACATGCGCGTGCCCATCCAGTACGCGCTCACCTATCCCGAGCGCCGCGCCGGCGCCGTGCCCTCCGCCGATCTCGCCGCCATCGGGCGGCTGGACTTCGCGGAGCCGGACCCCGAGCGCTTCCCGGCGTTGGCCCTCGGACACCGCGCGGCCGAGGCCGGCGGCACGATGGGCGCCGTGCTCAACGCCGCCAACGAGGTCGCCGTCCAGGCCTTCCTCCGCCGCCGCCTCTCCTTCCCCGACATCAGCCGCCTGGTGGCCGACGTGATGGCGGCCCACCGCCTGATTGAACACCCGAGCGCGCAGGCGATCGCCGAGGCGGACCGCTGGGCGCGACAGGAGGCCGAAGTTTGGCTGTCTTCGTAGTCGTCAAGGGCGTCGTCCTCACGATCATCGCCTTCGGGCTCATGGTCTTCGTCCACGAACTCGGCCACTTCCTCGCCGCCAAGCTCATCGGCGTGCGGGTGGACTGCTTTTCCTTCGGCTTCGGCCCCAAGCTCCTCGCCCGCACCTGGCGCAAGACCGAGTACTGCCTCTCCGCCGTCCCCCTCGGCGGCTACGTGAAGATGGCCGGCGGCGACGAGGGCGAGGAGGCCACCGGCGCGGCCGACGAATTCGTCTCCAAGACCCCCGGCCAGCGCACCCTCGTGCTCGTGGCCGGCCCCCTCTTCAGCGTCCTCTTCGGCATCCCGCTCGCCATGGGCATGTTCCTCGTCGGCCGCGAGACCCCGGGCTCGCACGTCTCCTACGTCGCCATCGGCAGCCCCGCCTGGGACGCCGGGGTGAAGCAGGGCGACCGCGTCGTAGGGCTGGGCCTCAACTCGATCGCGAGCTTCGAGGAACTCAAGCAGGCCGTGGCCGAGACCGCGCCGGACGAGCCTCTGGACCTCCGCGTCGAGCGCGGCGGCAAGGAGATCGTCCTCCACATCACCCGGCCCAAGGGCAAGCCCCTCGGCGTCATCTGCACCTACCTGCACACCACCATCAAGGAGATCGAGGCCGACACGCCCGCCGCGGCCTCCGACCTCCGCCCCGGCGACAAGGTGCTCGCCGTCAACGGCAAGCCGCTGCGCGGCTGGTTCGACTTCCGCCGCCACGTTCTGCCCAACCCCGACCGCCCGGTCACCCTCGACGTCGAGCGCCAGGGCCAGACCCTCCAGCTCACCCTCACCCCCAAGGCCGTGGAGCGGCCCGACCCCGGCTTCACGGTCAAGCTCCCCACCACCGTGGGCTTCGTGCGCAAGGGCTTCCCCGCCGACGGCAAGCTCCGCGAAGGCGACGTCATCCTCCGCGTCAACGGCAAGCCCGTGGGCGACTGGTGGACGCTGGAGGACGCCGCGGCGGAGGGGCCCGCCGAACTCGCACTCGCCGTCCAGCGGGGCGAGGAGAAGCTGACCGTCACCGTGACGCGCGAGGCGGGCCTCATGCTCACCGACACCCTCGGCATCGCCCCCACACCCGTCTACGTCGTCACCAGCGTCCACGCCCAGACCGAGCCGACGCTCGAGGTCGGCGACACGATCGTCAAGGCCGGCAAGAACGACCTCGCCGAGGTGATCCCGCAGCAGGGCCTCTACACGCCGCTGGACGACGTCCTCGTCTTCCTGGCCAACGCTGGCGAGGTCACGGTTCGCCGCGGCGCCGAGGAGTTCGTCGTGCCGCTCACGCCGGCCACCCGCCAGGTCGGCCAGCTCGGCGTCGTGCCCACGGCCACCGAGGTCATCCAGAAAACCTCGCTCCTCGGCTCCATCGTGCCCGCCCTCGAGCGCACCGCCAACATCAGCACCTTCGCCTTCAAGGTCATCGCCAAGCTCTTCCAGCGCGACGTGCCGCTCTCCGACCTGATGGGCCCCGTGGGCATCGCCCAGGTCACCTATCTCTCCGCCACGCGCGGCTGGGCCGACCTCCTCTGGCTCATCCACCTCATCACCGTGAACATCGGCGTCTTCAACCTCCTGCCCGTGCCGCCCCTGGACGGCGGCCGCATCGTCATGCTCGGCTACGAGAAGCTCCGCGGCAAGCGTCCCAGCCGCCGGATCCAGGAGGCCATCCTCATGGCCGGCCTCGCCCTCGTGGTCGTCATCTTCCTCGTCGCCACCTTCAACGACTTCCGGCGCCTGTTCTTCTGAGCCCTCTGGAAGGATCCACGAATGCCTGACGACACCTCCGTAGAAGACCAGCTCAAAGCCATGATCGTCGAGCGGCTCTTCCTCAACGTCGCTCCCGCCGACATCGCCGACGACGACCTCCTCATGGAGAAGTTCGAGATCGACTCCGTCCGCCTCTTCGAGATCGTCATCGGCCTCGAAGAGGTCTTCGACATCTCGCTCGAGGACGACGAGTTCAGCATCGAGCGCTTCGAGAGCGTCAAAGCCATCGCCGAGCTCGTCCGCTCCAAGCTCGCCGCCAAGGCCTGACCCAGACGCCGGACGCGTGAGAAGAATGGAAGAGCCGCTCTACTTCCCATCCGACGACTTCCGCCTCTTCGGCGTCCTTCACCTCCCTGACTTTGCGCGGCCTGCCGACGAGGGCTCACGCGTCACGCATCACGCATCACGCATCGGCCTCGTCCTCTGCGCCCCCTTCGCCGAGGAGCAGAAGCAGGCCTGCCGCGTCTTCGTCGAAACCGCACGCGCCCTCGCCGCCCACGGCATCCCGTCTCTCCGCTTCGACTACCGCGGCACCGCCGACAGCCAGGGGCCGTTCACCGACTTCTCCCTCGCCGGCGCCCTCCGCGACATCCAGGCCGCCGCCGCACTCCTCCGCGACCGCGCCGGAGTCCCCCGCATCGCCCTCCTCGGTCTCCGCCTCGGCGCCTCCCTCGCCCTCCAGGCGGCCGCCGGCGCCCACTGCCTCGCCCTCTGGCACCCCATCGTGGACGGCGCGCTCTTCTACCGCCTCAACCTCCGCCGCATGCTCGTCCGCCAGATGATGACCCACGGCAAAGCCACCGGCGCCCGCGACACCGGCCAGGCCCACACCATTGACCTCGACGGCTTCCTCGCCACCCACGCCCTGTGCGACGAAATCAAGGCCCTGAACCTTGCCGATTGCGGATCGCGGACCGCCGATTGGCCGCCCACGCTCCTCGCCCAGATCGCCCACACCGCCGACCCCTCCGCCGAGCTCAAGCCCCTCCTCGACCGCCTCGGCCCCGCCGCCCGCTTCGCGCCCTTCGTGATGGAGCCCTTCTGGGACCGCCTGGGCTATGTGGACTGCTCGCCCCTCATCCAGGCCACCGTCGCCTGGCTCGTCGAGCAGGCCGCCGCCCAGGCCTGACGTATCCCCCTTCGGCCCAACGACTTACGCCCGGAAGCCCTCCAATCGCCTATTCTCGCCATTCCACCCATACTTGCTCACCTTCCGGACCTGCTCCGAATGGGTAAACGGCCGAGAACAGCCCATTCGACCCATTCTAACCATACTGTATCACTCTCTCCCCCAGGGTTTGAGCCACTATGGCGCACCGCGGCAGTTTCCCCACATTTGGCCGACCTTTCTGGCCTCCCATCCCCGATCCTGCGCCACCCCGTCTGGGCGGCGGGCAATCGCGATCGGCCCACCCCCCTATCGCGGGCGGCTCTTGGCGGCGCAGGCGCGAGAGTTGCAAGGATCGTATCGGTGGATGCCGTGGACATGGTGGACAGCATGGACACGCCCAATCGGGGACCCGTCCCAGTCGTCCACGGTGTCCCCTGTGTCCATCTGCCCCCCACACGGCGACATCGGCGGGCATCTGGCCTGGGCGGTCGCCCGTTCCGGGCGGTCCGCCCTCAGTCGGTCACCCAGTTATCCACGGGGGCATAGTCGTCGGTCATCAGGGGGGCGGATCGCCACTCGGCCTGGCGGGCGGCGCGACGCTGCTCGCTGGGGTCGCGAACGCACAGCAGGTCGTCCATCGTCATGTGGTTCTCGGCATGGCGGGTGATGCTGGGGATCTTGATGAGCGTGCCCACGCGCTCGCGCGCCCGGGCCTCGATGATGGCCTTGGGCAGCGGGTTCTGGAAGTCCTCGAAGTTCAGCGCCACCAGTTCGATGTTCATGCCGTCGGTGCGGCTGCGGGTCTGGCCCCAGCGCGGGTCGTAGAGCTTGGGGAACACGTAGACGTGCTCCGGGCCGAAAACGTGGTGGAAGGTCTTCAGCATGGCCCAGAAGAGCTTGCTCTTCTCGCCCTCGAGCGCGCTGATGATGTTCATGTGCGCCACGCCGCGCGGGCCCAGGCGGGCCTTCACCAGCGTGAGGAACTGCGTGGTGAGCAGGTGGAACGGCGGCCGGCCGCCCGTGAAGGCGTCGAGCAGGATGATGTCGTACTGCTGCGGACACTCGCGCACGTAGACCCGCCCGTCCATCACATGGGTGTTCACGCCATTCTGCCCGGGGCGGAAGCCGAAGTACTTCTCGGCCACCTCCACCACGGTCGGGTCAATCTCCACCACGTCAATCGCCTCGAGCTGCGGGTAGTCGCGGCGGAAGATCGTGGGCACCACGCCCCCCCCGCCGCCCACGATGAGCACCCGCCGCGCGTCCTTGTTGAAGAGGAACGGCAGGTGCAGGGTGTCGGTGTACTTCGCGCCGCTCTCGTACGGCTCCTTGAGGCGGATGTCGCTCGGGTCGCCGCTCTGGACCATGACCTCGCTCTCGATGTACTTGTCGAACATCATCCGCAGCGACCACTGCTTGTCCTGGTCCCCGTAGCCGCGCGAGAGCAGCACCACGCCGATGTGCTGGTAGGGCGAGTCCACCTCGGCCACCAGCTTCTCGCCCTCCTCCAGGCGGATGTAGGAGGGCGGCTTCGCGGCCGCGAGGCCGGCGGCGCCGGCCAGCAGCGCCGCCACCGCCAGCAGCCCGGCCACGCTCGCCCTCGCGCCGCGCCGCACCAGGCTGGGCACCAGGGCGATGAGCGACACCAGCACGAGGCACACGCCCAGGGCCTTCACGGTGTTGCTCGTCCAGTACGTCGGCACCAGCCAGAAGGTGGCGGCCAGGGTGCCGGCGATGCTGCCGAGCGTCGAGAGCGCATAGAGCCGCCCGGCCACGCTGCCCGTCGTGGCCACGCTCTGGGCCTGGAGCCGCACGGCATAGGGCGACACCATGCCCAGCAGCACGCTCGGCACGAAGAACAGCAGCATCGAGGCCAGCAGCGGATTGGCGCGTCCGCCGGGGCTCATCCGGTCAATCCAGTGGTTGCACGGCGGCGCGATCAGCGGCACGACGAGCACCAGCAGCCCCGCCGCGGCGATGATGGCGCCCAGCAGGCTGAACTTCGGCCAGCGGTCCGCCAGCCCGCCGCCCACGTAGTAGCCCAGGCTCAGCGCGGCCAGGAACACGCCGATCAGGCTGCCCCACACGAAGATCGTGCTGCCGAACGTGGGGGCGAGGATGCGGCTGCCCACCATCTCGAAGGCCATCAGCACGGCCCCGCACACGAATACCACAATGTAGAGCGGCAGGCCCACGCCGCGCGGGGCGGGCCGGGCGGCCGCGGGCTCGGGTTCCACGCGATGACGCGCCATTCCTGGCTCCTCGTAGGCTCGGGGGCGGACCGCCACTCCCGAAGGCATCGGGCCTTCGGAGGGTCACCGCCATTATAGGCAGGGGCGCGCGCACGGTCAAGGCACGCTCGGCTCTATCCCCACCACGCGATACCCCGCGTCCAGTTTCACCACGAGGTCGGCGCCCGCGCTCGTGGCGGCCACGAGGGCGGTGTTCGGCCCGTCGGTGCGCTCGAAATGCGCCCGGGCCTCCTCGCGGCTGCGCCCGCCTCGCACGTGCCGGGCGATCATCCGCTCGCGATTCACCCCCGGCGGCAGGTCGAGGAACACGCGGAGGTCGAACAGGCCGGCCAGCGCCTCCCAGCCGTCCCCACGATGCAGCAGGTAGTTCCCCTCCACCAGCACGAGACGATCGCCGGGCTGCACCACAAGAGCGTTCTCGACAGGGTCGTGCACCCTCCGGTCGTAGACGGGCAGGGCGACGGGCCCCGCCTCCCTCCGTAGTCGGCCGAGGTCGGCCGCCAGGCGCGCAACGTCGAAGGTGAAGGGCGCGCCCTTGTAGCGCCGCAGCGTGCCGTCGCCCGAGGGCGCCGGATGCGCGTCGAGCCAGGCGTTCGGATAGTGGTACCCATCCAGCCCGAAAGCCGCCACGCCGAACGGCGGCGCCAGCGCCCGCAGCACCCGCAGCATCAGCGCCGTGAACACCGATTTCCCCCCCGCCGGCACGCCCGCGATAGCCACGACAAACCGCCGTTCAGCCTCCGCCGCGCGCCCGACGAGGAACTGCGCCAGCGGGATGTGGAAGCGCGCCAGATCGGCCGCCTCGCACGCCACATGCTCGCCGAAGCCGGCCACCTCCAGCGGCCCGGCGTGCACCGCGCTCCACACGGCCGGCAGCGCGCGCGCCGCCGCCTGCCTCCCTTCCGCCCAGAGCGCTCCGCGCTGGCGCCCTGCCGAGTCGTCCATTGCGGTCCTCCTCACGCCCTGTCTGCATACCCGAATCGGGGGCGGGCGTCAAGCGCCTTACGCTCCCAGGGTCCGAACCGGCAGGTTCCAGAGCGTCCCAACCTCCCGCGGGTTCACAACCCGCGGGAGGTTCTGGAGTTCCTTGCGTCCCGCTGGATCGCCGCACGTCCCGAGGGAACAGCATGAATCCCACCGAGCTTACGGCCCGCACCCTCGCGCGAATTTTGCGCTTGACATCGCGCATCCCCTGATCCATAATCCGGCGCGATGAGAAGGTGAGACTTCAGCGCCTGTGTGGTGCCGGGGGCGCCTGCGAGAAACCTCTCCTCCTCTGTCGGGTAGGCTCCCACGCATTTGCGTCAGGGAGCCTCGGGGCGTTTGCGCGAGTCCTCAGTTGGGGTGGGCAGATGGCTTTGGGCAGCGGGAAGCCAATCTGTCGTCAGGTTCCGGCACTCCCTTCGTCGAGCGCCCCGCTGTCGCTCCACCTCGCCCCGTCCATCCGCCAGCCTATCGCCGGCCGTCCCGGGCCGGATGCTGCCGCTCTCCAACCTCTTCTAAGGGGACAGCTATGGCATCGCAGACCTTCGGCACGATGAAGTCTGAGGGTTCCGCCCGGGCGAGGCTACAGATCGAGGCCCTCGAGCCCAGGGTGCTGCTCTCCGTCGCCTTCGCCGTGCAGGCCGACGGCGACGACCATCTTTACCGTATAGACACCGAGACGGGCACCGCAGTGGATGTCGGCGCCGTTGGTTTCACAGGCGTCAGAGGACTGGCCTTCCATCCCACGCTCGGCGTGCTCTACGGCGTGGACGACACCACGGACCAGCTCATCACGATTGACACAACGACCGGCGCCGGCACTGCGGTCGGGGCGCTCGGTGTGGACGTCTCGGGGACAGGCCTGGCCTTCGACTACGACGGCAAGCTGTACATGACGTCAACCAGCACCAACAACCTCTACATCGTGAACCCGAACACAGGGGCCGCCGCTCAGGTGGGTGCTGCCGGCGCGCTCGGCCAGGCCGTGACGGGTCTGGCTTTCGGCCCCACTGCCGGCCCAATCACGGGCACTCACTTCCTGTACGGTCTGGGGGACAGCGCCGCCAACAACCTGGTCACGATTGACACGACGACGGGCGTGGCCACGGCGGTCGGCCCGCTGACGGGTGTGACGATTACGGGCGGCGGCGGCCTCGATTTCTACAATGGCTTCCTGTTCGGAATCGAGGATGGCGGGAAGGTCTTCACGGTCAACCAGGCGACAGGAGCAGCCTCGGCAGAGTCGACCACGCTGACCGGTTTCGCGAGCCTTGCCTTCGAGCCGGTGGCCGATCTGGTCATGACATACTACGTCAGGCCGTCGGACACGATCGGAACCGACAACGGGGTGGTCTTTGAAGGCGAGGTGTGGAACTTCGGCCCCTCGCCGGCCGTTGACGTGCGCGCAACCGCTCGAATCTACGGATTCTCCAGCCCCGAGATCAGCATACTGTCCGGCGCGATGTCCGTCACAGGAAGCGGCGGGGTCATCACGCAGTTCGCGGTCACGACGGGAACGATTGCGTCCGGCACCAACGCTCTCATTGCCACATTCGCGACGAACTTCGTTGATGTCGGCGGCGTCATGAGGTTCAGGTTCCGGGCACAGACCGTGCAGTCTGGCGCTCTCTTCAGCGTCGCCAGCGTCTCGTCTGCCACCGCCGACGCAGGGACTGCCAACAACAGCGCCGAGTTCCAACTCCTCGTGCTGCCGAACATCTATGTGGATGACGCAGGCAACCTGATCATCCGCGATGTCGCGAGTGAAGGGCGGGACGATGATCTGACGCTCACCTTGAACGGCAACGGAGACCTCGTGGTCACCGATCCCGTTCATACACTCACTCAGGCGATTGCCGCCGGGTCCGGTGGCCTGCAGACTGTGGGCTCCTCGCCCGCCAACTCGCTCACGGTGGACCTTTCGGGCGTCAGCCGCATCATCATCGAGACCGGCCTGGGCAATGACCGCGTCACCATTGACAACACCAACGGCCTCCTGCCCAACATCCTCTTTAACGGCGGCGATGGCTTCGACACGCTGACCCTCGTCGGCCCCGCCGACTCCGTGACCCACAGCTTCGGCCCCGCCGCAGACCAGGGCTCCATCGTTCAGACCGCCGGCGCCAACACCCAGACCATTCTCTACACCGGCCTGGAACCCATCGTGGACCTCGTGGTCGCGGCCACCCTCACGGTGAACGGCACCAACGCCGACAACGCGATCAACTACTCGCAGGGCTCGGTGGCCACGCGCGGCCTCGTGTCGGTGGACGACTTCGAGACCATCGAGTTCTCCAACAAGACGAATCTGGTGATCAACGGCCTCGCCGGCAGCGACACCATCCACCTCAACAACCCCTCCACCCCCACCGGCCTCGCCAGCATCACCGTCAACGGCGGCGACCCCACCGGCAGCGACACTCTCATCGTGAACGGCATAGCCGGAGCGACCGACCAGTTGCGCCACCTTCCCACGGGGCTGGGGGCCGGCACAGTGTTCAACGACGGCCCGGCACAGCCGAACGTGCCCTTCACCGGGATCGAGCACCTGAGGCTGGTCGTGCACGCAGCGGACGGCGATGGTGTGCGCCTGGACGGAACGGTCGGCAATGATCTTATCGAGTATTTCCAGGGGCCCGGCGACAGCGGCATGTTCATCGGCACGATGGACGCGAACAACGCCACCGGGGGCGGTCCCTTCGCGCTCACCGAGACCACCTTCGTGAATGCCAACAGCCTGGTGAACGACACCGACGTGAACTTCTTCAACCCGGGTGGAACGGACACATTCATCTTCAACGGCACCGCGGCAGATGACACGATCCGGGTCGCCATGGGCGAGGCGGGTGGCACAGAGTTCCGCAACACCATTGCCGGCCAAGTCGTGGCGCGCCTGGAGGTCTTCAATATCACCAGCGCGGTGGTGCGAGGCGGCGACGGAGACGATACGTTCAGTGTAACACCCCGAGTCGGCGTCGCCATGCGGGTGGAAGGCGGTGACCCGTCGGGCAGCGACGTGCTCACCCTCACCGGAGCCGGCGTGCCCATCGCGGTGGACCTCGCTGCGCAGGCCGTCACCGAGACAGGCTTCGGACCCGTCAGCTTCACAGGCATCGAGGTGCTGAGCATCGCCGCCGCGGCTGGCGACGTTACCATCCTCGGCACGGCCGGCCCCGATGCGCTCACCGTGCGGCCCACCGGCGCGAATGACGCCACGATCCTCGGCGGAGGCCCCGTCATCCACGCCACCGACATCGGCACCTTCACCGTCAACACCCTCGGCGGCAACGACACCGTGATCGTCGAGGGCGACGAACTCAACAACACCATCGCCGTCTCCGCCGCCTCCGTCGCGATCACCGGGAGCGAGGCCGTCAACCTCCTCGGCCAGGAAGCGCTCGAAGTGCGCGGCGGCACCGGCAACGACACCTTCAACGTCACCCCCGGCGCCATCCCCATCAACATCCTCGGCGGGCCGCCCAACGGCCAGGTCCAGCAGCCCGCGGGCGACGTCCTCAACCTCGTCGGAGCCGTGGACCCGGTCTACCACCAAGGCCCCGAACTCGACGCCGGCTGGTTCACCTTCACGGGCGCCCAGCCCGTGAGCTTCGACGAGATCGAGCGGCTGGAGCTCGGCGGGCTGCTCGTCGTCCTGCCCGACCCGCTCGAACCCAACAATTCCATCGCCACCGCCACCGTGCTCGGCTCGCTGCCCAAGATCACCCTCAACGACTTGACCATCCACGATGCAACCGACCAGGACTTCTTCCAGATCACCGCGCAAGACACCGGCAAGCTCGTCGTCAACCTCCACTTCCTCCATGCCGACGGAGACCTCGACCTCCAGATCCAGGACCGGCTGGGTAACCTCATTGCCTCCTCTATTTCCACCACGGACGACGAGTGGCTCGCCATCCCCGTCGTCGGCCAGCAGCGCTACTACATCCGCGTCTACGGCGTCGCCGGCGCGACCAACCAGTACGACCTCGAGATCGAGAACTTCCCCGCCCCCGTGCCCACGTTGGTGGACCTGGTGCCCGCCAGCGATACCGGCGCGTCCGACACCGACAACCTGACCAATGACTCGACCCCGACGGTGCTCGTGCGCGTGGACCTGCGCGACTTCGCCAACGAAGGCATCCCGATCGACAGCGCTCCCGGCGCCGACGTCGAGGTCACCTTCACCTCGGCCACCACGGGCACCTTCACCACGGTCAACGCCGCACTCGTCAGCGGCGCCAACCCCACCCTCTGGACCGCCACGGCCCCCGCCTTGGCGGACGGCCTCTACTACGTCGAGGCGACCGTCGTCATCACCGACGGCCAGGGCACGCCCGCCGTCGGCAGATGGCTCTTCTCCCAGCCGCTCGTGCTGACCCTCGACACGGTCGCCCCCACCGGCACCGTGCCGGACATGCTGGCCACGAGCGACACCGGGGCCTCG
>DAOOIT010000074.1 GCA_035384565.1 Planctomycetota bacterium
GCGCCTGCAAGGGGCGCTGAACTTCGACTGGGCGGATTGGGCTGTGGTTCACGGCTATCGAATCACCGCGACGGCGGCATGAGCAGCCCGAACAGCGAGCTTGGCCTGTCACCGGTTGGCCAGGTTGGCAAGCGTCCGTTCGACGATCTGGACATACCGCGAGCAGTAGGCGTCGGTGGAGTAGTTCTCGATCGCGTGCTTCCTTGCCTGGGTGCCCATCGTTGGCCAACGAGGCCGGTCGTCGAGAGCCCGGCGAATTCCGCGCGCGAGCGCCTCAACCGAGGCATCAGGGACGTGCCAGCCCGTGACCCCGTCAATCACCGTCTCAGCCGGCCCCCCCAGGGCATGCACGAGGACCGGTTTGCCCATCATCATGGCTTCGACAACCGAGAGGCCAAAGGGTTCTGCTGCAACACAAGCATTGACAGGGAGATCCACCGCTCCATAGTACCGTTCCGGCTCCTGCACTTCACCAGCGAAGTGCAGGATGTGGCTCGCATCGGCAGCAGCGGCCGCCTGTCTGATTGATTGCGCAAAGGGGGCATCGCATGGGCCGCCCAAGAGAAGAAGATGTAGCCCAGGCTCCATCCCCCTTGTCGCAAGCACTGATTGGAACACTCGGTCCTGACCCTTGAAGGGACAAAGACGAGCAAAGATTCCCAGCACTGTCGCGCCCGAGGGAATGCCTAGCTGGCCCCTATGAAGTGCCTTCACATGACCGGGGTCAAATCGGTGGACGTCAACGCCCAGGTGCAGAACGACAGGCTTCACCCATAGGTCGCCCAGCGTGGCCGCTACGGCTCGGCTGTTTGCCAGAGGTAGAATCCCGTAGCGCCGACACTGCCACTGGTAGAACAGAGATACAACTGGGACTCCGAGGAATCTGCCATCCCGGATGACAGTCGGCATGTGCCAAAAGCACGGCGCGCGCAGGCTCTTGGCGACCTGGCCGGCGAGGGTCACCAGGTCGGGCCAGCAGAAGTTAACCCCGTCCGGATTCATCGGCCGCAGCAGTGCTGAGACCGACTTGCTGGCGTTCCGCGTCTCTCTCTGGTGCGCCACGAAGTGTACGGCCTTGCCCAGTGTGCCGCCTTCGGGCCGCGAGGTCAGATCGTGCTCGAGATAGTGCGTCGCACAACCCATGCGCTCGCAGGCGCTCGCCGTGTCACCACGGCGGAGAGCCACCACCAGAGTGCTCCATCCGAGTGCCCTGAGGCCACGCAGCAGCGACAGGGTGCCTTGGCGAACGCCGTAGCTCTCGTCGCCCCGGATGATCCAGGCAATCGTGCGGTGTGGCGGCCTGGATGCTGCGGGTTCACGCAGCGTGGCAGTGTGGGGCATTGTTACGATCTGGCTCATCCCCTCAGGGACTCCTCAGGCGCGCCTGCGCTTACGATCACCACGCGCCCCGGATGCGCCCCCGCCGCAGGGCACGATTGGCAACCAGGAGCACGGGCACGTCGAAGACGAAGGCGCCCAGCGCAAGCGGCAGGCGCGCGATCCTCTTGAGGGGGCTGCTGTACCTGAGCCTCAGGAACCGGCTGAAGAGCAGGTGGGTGCAGATCAGCCACCATCCCCCGCGCCCCGATGCCCGCTTTCTGATGATGTCAAGCGGCCAGTCAGGGTTGGCCGCGTTCTGCTCACGAATCCACTGCCCAAGCCCGCCTGGCTGGCATGCGCGCGGCGCCAACTCGCCGAAGAGCATGGTGTTGAGCGCGGTCCCCATGGCCAGGCGCCGTTCGTGCCGAAAGAACTGGCGCAGGGTGGTGCAGGACTCGAAGACGAGGGAGGACTCCGTGTCGCGGATGATGAGGTTGAGGTTCTCGGGCGTGCGGAACTGGTCGGTCAGAATCATGGCCCGCAGGAAGCCGTCTTCGCCGAGAAGATGCGGAGGGAGCCAGATTCCTCTGAGAGCGCGCGCCCGCGCGCAGTAGAGCCCCCCTGCGAGCCGGCACGGGGCCTCGTCATTCATCCGGCTGATCGCGAGCGAGAGCCGGTCGAACAGCGTTCTCCTGGGCTTGAGGGCGATGTGCTTCACAAACCGAGGAGTGGACACTTGAGCGGCCGGCGAGCGCTCGAGCGCCTGGATCAGGCTCGCGAATGCGGTGGATTCTCGTGGTTGCACGTCGGCATCCATGAGGAACAGGTAGTCGGCCGCCGGGTCCGAGAACTCGTGGACGTAGTGGTTCCAGGCGTTGGCCTTACCTGCTTCGGGGAGTTCGCGGACGGAGCACGTCAGCGGCGGGCCGTTCCGATGCGCGGAATGGCGGGCGAGTGCCTCTCTCGCGATGCTGGCCGTCGCGTCGGTGCAGCCGTTGGGCACGCACACCAGCTCAATCGCCTGCGCTCTGGAGCTGGCCTCGGCAAGGAGCGTCTGGCGAAAGACCGCCTCGATCGTGCCTGCGATGGAGGCCGCTTCATTGAAGGCCAGGATGCCAATGCTCACCCGCATGGGCTCACCCGCCAATGGCGGAATGTGTGCCGGCCAGGAACCCCGCCGCTACGACAGCGGACCCGCCGTTCCCGAGCCTTGACACGCGGCTTGTCGCGCGTCGGGGCAGCCATACGTTCTCTGATAGTAGTCGAGGTACTCGCCTGCTCTGATTCGCGTCCACCAGCCGCGGTTGCTGAGGTACCACTGGATCGTGCGCTGCATGGCGGAGGCGAAACTCTCCCTGGGCGCCCAGCCAAGGCGCTCACGGATCTTGCCGGCTTCGACGGCGTGGCGACGCACGTGCCCGAGCCGATCCGAGACGTGCTGAATGAGATCCTCCGGCTTGCCAAGCAAGCGCAATATGAGGGCGGCGATCTCCAGCACGCTCCGCTCTTCGCCTGCTCCCACATTGAAGACCTCGCCCTCGACTCCCCCCGCGTGCAGCACGAGGTCCAGTGCGCGGCAATGGTCTTCGACGTAGATCCAGTCGCGCGTATTCCGCCCATGCCCATACACGGGGAGCTTCCTGTTCTCCAGAGCGTTGGTGGTGAAGAGCGGGACCAGTTTCTCGGGATGCTGGTATGGGCCG
Organism: Planctomycetota bacterium; assembly: GCA_035384565.1. Taxonomy (NCBI): domain Bacteria; kingdom Pseudomonadati; phylum Planctomycetota; species Planctomycetota bacterium. The sequence goes on from DAOOIT010000074.1 coordinate 3,024, forward strand.
TAGTTGTTGGTGCAGCGCGTGATGACCACGGGCAGCTTGTAGGTGCAGAAATAGGAGAACGCAAGGCGGTCGGCACCCGCCTTGCTCGCGGCGTACGGGCTGCGGGGCATCAGGGGGTCGTCTTCCCGCGAGGGCCGCTCCCCGCAATCGCCATAGACCTCGTCGGTGGAGATATGGACGAAGCGCTGGACGCGGGCTTTGCGCGCGGCTTCCAGCAGAACGAACGTGCCAAAGACATCCGTCTCCACGAAAGCGCCGGCTTCGACGATGGAGCGGTCCACGTGGGTCTCGGCGGCGAAGTGGACGACGGCATCTGCTCCGTGAATCGCCTCTGCGGCCGCGCGCGCGTCGCAGATGTCTCCGCGCACGAATCGGTAGTTTGGCAGCCGCTCCAGATCCGCTAGGTTCTCCAGATTGCCCGCATAGGTGAGCTTGTCAAGCACAACGCATTCGTAGGCGGGGTATTCGCGCAGCAGGTGGTGAACGAAGTTGCTGCCAATGAATCCGGCACCACCAGTGACCAGGACTCTCATTCCCAATCCCCTCTCGCGCCTACTTGTTCTTGAGTGCCCAGTCGTACGGGATGCTGTTCGCGAATGGATCCAGCCGGTACTCATCCGGCTCGGCCGGGCTGTAAGGTTCGGTGGGGCAGTTGATGAGGTAGGCCTGCTCGGTGCCGATGCCCTTCATGCCGTGGTAGACTCCCGGCGGAATGGCAACGAGAAGAGGATTATCCTCTCCGAGGAAGAACTCATTGGCCTCTCCCCGCGTGGGAGAGCCCTCGCGGTCGTCGTAGAGAACGACCTTCATCATGCCTTTGACAACACAGAAGTGGTCAGTCTGCTTCTTGTGGTAGTGCCAGGCCTTGACGACGCCTGGGTAGGCGGTGGTGAGGTACACCTGGCCGAACTTCTGGAAGAAGGGGTCGTCGCAGCGCAGGATTTCCATGAGCTTCCCGCGCTCATCGGCGATCGGCCTGAGTTTCTTGACCTGGACACCATCGATCATGTCAGTGGACCTCCCCAGTGACCGCGGCGACACGAGACGGAATCTCCCGGGGGGCGCATCGGCTGCGGGCCAGGCACTCCGCAAGAGCCGCCTGCCACGAGCGCATCCAGTGACCTACGCGGCGCGCGAGGCGCTCGGTCGAGAGGGCCGAGTACGCTGGGCGGCGGGCAGGGCGCCCGAACAGGTCCGAGGTGGTCGGCAGCAGCGCCGCTTGGGTGCCCGTCTGGCGCAGAATCTCGGCAGCGAACTGGAACCACGAGCATGTCCCATCGTTGGCCACATGGTAGACCCCCGGGACGCCTGCTGCCAGGATCGCGTTGATGGCGTGGGCAAGGTCGAGCGTGTACGTGGGAGTTCCAATCTGGTCCGTGACCACCTCCAGGCGCCCTCGCTCTTGAGCCAGCCGAAGGATCGTGTTGACGAAGTTCTTTCCGTGGGGAGCGAACAGCCACGATGTGCGGATGATGTAGGCCCCCCTGAGGAGGGAGGTCGTTGCGTGTTCGCCGCCCAGCTTGGTCTCACCATAGACATTGATGGGATTGGGCCTGTCGTCCTCTGTGTAGGCAATGGCCTTGGTCCCGTCGAAGACGTAGTCGGTGCTGATGTACACGAAGCCCGCACTGACGTCCCTGGCGGCCATCGCCATGTGCCAGGTCCCAGTGGCGTTGACGCGCCGAGCCTCGTCGGGGCGACTCTCGGCTCCATCAACGTCTGTGAACGCGGCCGCGTGCAGCACCAGGTCGGGTCGGGCGTCGCCGACCAGGGCGCGCACGGCGCCAAGCTCGGTGATATCCGCCTCCTCTCGATCGACGCCGGTGACACAATGGCTGGTGCTCAGCACGGAGCACAGGTCCCGCCCCAGCATCCCTCTGGCGCCGGTGACTAGGATTCGCATGGCCGGCCTCGTTTCAGCGGATTTCGACTCGGCTGTGGTCGCCGACCATGACTCGGTAGGCGCTGGGCCGCCCATTGCTCTTGACAATGCACGCGTTTCTCCCTATCAGGCTGTCCTCGATCCGGCTCCCCACGTGCAGGATGGAACTGTCCGAGAGCACGATGCTATGCTCGATCTCACTTCCGTCCACACGGCACCCTGAGCCGATGGCCGTGAACGGTCCGATGAAGGAGTCGAGGACCTCGGTGTTCTCGCCGATGATCAGCGGCCCTCGAAGCGTGCTGCGGACGATCCGAGCCCCCTTCTCGATGATCACCTTGCCATGGATATCGGACAGTTCATCAACGTGGCCGAGCGTGGCGGGTTCCAGACTGTCCAGGATCATTCGGTTCGCCTCGAGCATGTCTTCGAGTCTGCCCGTGTCCTTCCACCAGCCCTCGACAATGTGTGCATCCACGCGAAGGCCGTGCTCAATCAGGTGTTGGATAGCGTCGGTGATCTCCAGCTCATTCCTGCTGGAAGGCCGGATTGCCTTGCAGGCTTCGAAGATATGGTGGTCGAAGAGGTACACACCAACCAGAGCGAGGTCGCTCTTGGGCTGTCGCGGCTTCTCAACCAGGTGAGCGACCCGCCCGGAGGCGTCAAGCTCTGCGACGCCGAACTGCTGCGGGTTTCTCACATGGGCGAGCAGAATGAGAGAGTTGGGCCGTTGGGTGAGGAAGTGGTTAACGAAGTTGGTGATGCCGCCGAGGATCAGATTGTCGCCGAGGTACATGACGAACGGCTCCTCCCCCAGGTACTCTTCGGCGCACAGCACGGCGTGTGCGAGGCCAAGGGGAGCCTCTTGGTGGATGTATTCCACCTGGAGGCCCCACGGCGAGCCATTCCCGACGGCGGTCCTGATCTCGGCATGTGTATCCCCGACGATGATGCCGACCTCGGTGATCCCGGCGCGGTGCATCGCTTCGAGCCCGAAGAACAGTACTGGACGGTTCGCGACAGGAATGAGTTGCTTGGCGCTGGTGTGGGTAAGTGGGCGGAGGCGCGTGCCGCGCCCGCCGCTGAGGATGAGCCCCTTCATGGATGGAAATCCTTTGCCCAATCGCTCTCTTTGCTGCATTCCGGGGATTTCACGGCACGTTCCACCTGCGTGCGCCCCCCTTCTCCGAGGAGGCACCGAAGGATTCCAGGGCATTCGTGCGAGGCGGCGCGTGCGGGGCCTCAGTGCCCTGCGGTCTGGGCGAGCCTGGCCAGGGTCCGTTGCGCCTCTTCCCGCTGGTCCTCGGTCAGACGCGAGTCGGGACCCGCCACCTGAAGAGCCCGGGTGAGCGTGACCTTGGCCGGTTCTGCTTTGCCCATCTTGGCCAGAATCAACCCAAGCCGGCAGAGGGTCGGGGCATGGTCCGGCCGGAGCTCGGCGCATCGGCCAAACGCGCGCTCCGCCTGTGCCAGGTCTCCCCTCCGAAAGCAGACCTCGCCCAGGGTGTCGAGCAGCCCGGGGTTGTTCGCCTCGAGGGCGACTGCACGGCGGGCAAGCGGGTGCGCCTCCTCGAGCCTCCCCGCCTGGCACAGGAGCCGCGCCAGGTTGTTGGCCGCCAGCGAGTTGCGCCCGTTGAGCGACAGGGCCTTCCTGTATAGAGCTTCCGCGCCGGAGATGTCCCTGCGCGCCACGGCGACGTCGGCCAGCAGGCGGATGGCATGGCTCGACTCGGGCTGGGCGGCAAGGTCCTGGCGCACGCAACGTTCCGCCTCGTCGAGATCTTCGGGGCCCCGATTGCGCGCGAGAAGCATCTCGGCGCGAAGTAGCGCCATTGCAGGAGTCTTCCCGGGGGCGGCATCCCGCATGGCCTGCTCGAGAAGCTCGTCCGTCTCGCGATAGCGCTTCTGCTCCTCGAGGAAGCGGGCGAGGGATTCGACGGCCTCGCGACTGTTCCCGCTGAGTTTACAGGCTTCACGGAGACGGACCTCCGCCTCGGCAACTCGGTTGGCCTTGTGGAGGTACCAGGCCAGGTTGACGCAGAGGGTGGCCCTCGGCTGAGAGCCGCCCGACTCCGAGGCGACGAGCGCCTTTTCCAGGAACTCAACGGAGGCCGCCGCGCCGGTCTCGGCGCGGGCAAGCTCGGCGAGGGCCAGCGTGCACCGGAGGTCGTTGGGATCCAACCGTGAGGCACGTTCGAGGATCGCCCGGGCCTCGGCGAACTGCCTGTTGAGCCTCAGGAGCCGCGCGTGCTGAAGGAGGACGGAGACCGAGTTCGGCTCATAGGAGGCTGCACGGCTGGCTGCATCAGACGCGCGACGCAGGTCGCCCTCCGACTCGTAGATCGTGCTGAGCAGGGAATGCGGCTGGGCCATCCTGGGCGAGAGCGAGATCGCCTTGTTGCAGAGTTCCTTGGCCAGATCGCGAGTGTCGGGGTCGAGTTCCGCGACGCGGGCCCGCAGGAGACAAGCATGCGGGTCATCGGGCGCCTCGTCGAGGAGGGCGCTGGCCAGCGTGGCGGCCTCCTGGATGTGCGCCGCGGTGGCGGAACGGAGGAGCCTCTCGACCAGGAGTTTGCGTGCATCCGAGCCCGGCGGCTCCAGGGCTGCCGCGCGGCGGTGCCAGTCGAGCGCAGCGTCGGAGTCCCCTTGCTCGGCGCACACGGCCCCGAGGTGGGTCAGCAGGAACTTGCGCGGCGCCGATGCCTCGAGAGGCGTCAGATCCAGCGCTCGCTTCAGGTCGGCTATGGCACTGGCCGGGTTGCCGCAGAGGCGGTAGTGTCGCGAGCGGGACACGTATCCCAACGGCTTCTCCGGGTCAGCGGCGATGAGTTCATCACACAGCTTCAATGCCTCGTCGGCCCTCTTGGTTCGGTTCAGAAGGCCCACCAATCTGTCCAGCGCTCCCGCATCCCTGGGGTTGGCGGCGAGAGCCGTCCTGAGCAGTTTCTCTGCCCGGTCGTGCTCCCGCCTGGCACCGTACAAGTCGGCCAGCGTCACCAGGACCGCGGTGTTCTGCGGTTGCCGCGCGAGCCTGTCCTCCAGGAGGCCCACGGCACCCTCCAGGTCGTTCCTCCGCCGGAACTGGTCGAGCCGGAGTTCCAGCAGGGTGGGCGAGGGACTGTCCAGCCTGGCCAAGCGGTCGAGGATGACGGCCGCCTCCTCGTGGCGTTCGATCTCGTTCAGCGAACGGACGAGGGGCAGTCCCGCCCGAAGCGCGCTCGGGTTCGCCCTGAAGGCGGCTTGGTAGCAGTTCACGGCTTCAGCCACCTTCCCTTGAAGCTTGCGGATATCGCCCAGGATCGCCCAAGCCCGCCATGTCGGACTCCGCTTGAGCAGCGCCTCGAGCTCTTCGGCGATCTCGGTGGGCTTTCGATGAGTTGTGTGGGGCTTCGCGGTCGTCAGTTCGTATTCCGCCCGGAAGCACACGACGTCGGGGGCATCCTGGCCCTCCAGACCCGACAGTTCGTCAAGGAGCTTGGGGATCTGGTCGGGCATTCCTGCCTCGAGTGCAAGGTCCAACGCCGCCTTGCGCGCGGCGATGCTCTTCGGGTCGCTCTCGGCGATTGCTCGTAGGTGCGCCATGGCCATGGCTGGCTTGACGTAGCCGATGCAGAGCGTGGCCAGTGCCTCTCGGATGCGCAGCGCATCCGCCCGTGACGCATCAGCCAGCATTTCGGCGAGGCACTTCTCCCGGGCCTCGAAGCCGGCCTCAGGGCCGAGCAGAAGCGGCTTGAGCAGGCGCAACTCGACCATCTCGCCATGCCGCTTCACGGCGGCGGCGTACTCTTGTTTCGCCTTCGCAAGGTCGGGCGGCTTGACGGAGGCGAAGAGAATGATCCGAGCGATCTGGAGTTCCAGGGCCTCCTTGGGGTCACTCACGTCGCGGCTCAGGACACGCTCGGCAAGCGGACGTTCTCCCGCGTCGAGATGGAGTTGGGCAAGCAAGAGGATGGAATCGCTCGTTGGACGAACTGCAACAGCCGCTGCGGCCGCCTCGATGGCCCTCCGGAGGATCGCCTGCCGGTCTTTGGCGATGTGCGCGGATGCCCTCAGCACACGTGCCAGCGTCAGCCAGGGGGCCGGATCATCGAGCTTCTGCTCCTTGGCCAGCTTCACGGCTGCTTCAGCTTGCGTGCGCGCGGCATCGGGTTCGTTCGCCGCCAGGAGCGCCCTGGCGAAGGCTGCCCTGACCCCTGCCGACTCAGGCCAGATTCCCGACGCGGCGGCGAACGCCTCACGCGCGGCTCCCGCCTCTCCGAGCCGGTCGTAGCAGGCGCCGAGAGCAAGATAGCATCTCCCGAGGAGCGACCATGTGTGGACGAGGGCGGCATACCTTCGTCCCACCACGAGATGAGCCTGCGCAAGCGGTGGGAAGGCGCGGATGCTCACCTCGAGGCCCCGGGCCGCCCGTTCGAGCTGGCCGCGGGCCGTGGAGTCGTCGTGTGCGTTCAGGGCGCGTTGGCCGTCCAGGAGAGCCATCAACGGGCTGGCAGGGGCGACCGCGCGCAATTGGTCCAGGGCGTGGTCGGCCTCCTCTGAGCTGCCCTGTTCAAGAAGGGTGTCGGCAATCCAGAAGAGCAGTTCGGTCTTCCTGTCCCCCGCGGGGAGAAGGCCATGGCGGAGGATGCGCAGGGCCTCCTCCCTGTCGCCACCCCGCCGGGCAAGGCGCGCGAGGGCCACGTACGAGGCGGGATCGGAGGGGGCGGCTCGCTGAAGCCTCTCGTAGCACTCACGGGCAAGGGCGATCTTATCCTCGCGCTCGCAGGCGATCGCCGTCGCGGCAAGAACCTCAGGCTCATTGGGGCCGACTTCCAAGGCCCGAGCAAGCTGCTTCCTGGCGGCCTCGGAGTCGCCCTGCCCCGCGTAGAAACCATAGGCCTTCAGATGGACCGACGGCGATGCTCCATTGTTCGAGATCGCGAGGTCCACGTACTTACGCCATTCCTGGGAGGCCCCACCCTTGCGGGCAAGGGCATCGGCGAGGATGAAGTAGACCTCCTCTTCGGCGGGGTGCCTGGAAAGGAGTTTCTCCAGGACAGCCTTCCCCTCATCGATCTGGCCGAGACCGAGGAGGGCCATTCCGAGATACCGATGTCCCTCGACCCTATCAGGGGCAACCTCGATCATCTGCCTGGAGAGCCTGGCAGCTTCCGCCCATTCATTGGGCGCATCCGGGGAGAACCGAATGCGCAGGCGCGCCGCGGCCAGCGAGAGTTCCGCTGCACGCTGGAGGGCTTCATAGTTCCTCGGGTTCAGCTCGATGACCCTCCGGTAGGTTTCCGCGAGCAGGGTGGCGCTGCTGGAGTCTCGGCTCCTCTCGAGTGCGCGCGCGTATCCCAGGAGAGCCGCCTCATCGTCGGGGTGGGTCCCGAGATAGGTGCGGAGGAGGGGGACAGCCTCGTCGCACTTCTCCTGAGCGATGAGTTCGCTGGCCTTCGCCAGGATACGGGAACTGGAACCCCGCGAGACGACCCTGCCGACACCCAGGGCTGCCAGGCCGATGGCCAGGAGGATCGCCATGGTCTTCAGCACGAGCCGCGCATTGAGCTGTCGGGCCATCGCGGAGAACTCCGCCTACTCCGCCGTCTTGTCGAACTCGACGGTCGTGGTTTCGCCGGCGATCTGGGCGACTTGGGTGGCCCGCCCCGCCCTGGCATAGCTGTGCAGGGCGGCGGCGGTAGCCGCGTATCCGTTGTGCTCCGGCCGGACGCCTACAAGGACCATGCCCAGCACCCTCGCCCCAAGACGCCGGAGCGTCGCAAGACACTCGGTCGCCATCGCGCGTCGGCTATTCGGCGCCCGGAGGGCACACACGACCGCGTCCACCATGGGTGCAAGGATACGAGCGTCCGCCAGCATCAGTGGCGGGCCATCTACGATCACGTAGTCGAACTGCCCGCCCAAGGCGTCCAGGAGACTCTGCATCGTTTCGGAGCCCAGGGCGCCCACCGTATCCACAGGCTGGGAGCCTGCCGGCAGTATGCTCAGGCCCGGGATGGACGTGTTCCGTATCACGTCGGAGACCTGCGCGCGTCTCGCAAGCACATCGCCGAGGCCAGGGGTGACTGGCGCTCCGAAGAGAGGCGCGACATCGGGCTTTCGGAAGCTGGCATCCACCAGAATCACCCTCTTGCCCACGCTCGTGACACAGGCCGCGACGTTGACCGCAAGGGTCGTTCGGCCGTCCCCTGGCGCGGCCCCGGTCACGAGCACTGTCCGCACGGCGTGCCCTGCGGATGGAGAGAGGAGATGGACTACCAGGTTGCGCACCTCCTCTGCGACCAGCCGCGGCGCCGCCACCCCAGGCCCACATAGCAGCGCCGGGCTTCCCGCCGTCCGAATCGCCTCGCCCCAGTGCGGGACGCAGCCCAGAAGATCCACGCCTGCGACCCCTTTGAGATCCTCGGGGCAGCGGATTCTGTCGTCCTGTCGATCCAGCAGGAGCATCGCCAACAGCGCGAGGCCGGCTGCGCCAAGAACGCCCGCGACGCCGTACTTGATCCGCTTGGGCATGTACGGCTCAGGAAACTTGGGGTCCGTGGCCATGGAGGCGATGCTGATGTACCCTGGAGCGCCCGCCTCCACCTCCAGCTCGTGCAGCCGCTGCTCGACGCCCAGGAGCGACTGGCGGGTCCGTGCGAGGTCATCCTCCAGGGTCTTCAGTTCGGCGGCCTTTCGTTCGGCCACGACGCGCTGCTCGGCCTGCTTGGCGATCATGTTGCGCAGCGCCGTCTCGCTCGTCGCATTCGCGGCGAGATCGGCCTCCAGTTCCTTGAGGCGGCGGGCCATCTGAGTTCGTGCTTCCTCCCTGAGTCGCGCGATCACGGCCACGCGGGCCCGCTCGCGGCGTTCGCGCAGTTGGCCTTCGATTGATGCCAGTTGCTGGCGCAGTTCCTGGGCACGCCGGCCGGCGTCGGCCTTGACTTCCGCGATGATTCGGTTCTTGACCTCCGGCTCCAGGACGGCCAGGCGCTCCCTTGCCGCAGAGAGCAGCGTCCTGGCTCTCGGGAGCGCGCGCTCGCAGAAGGGCCTGAGCTGCTCCTCGACCATCCGAAGCTGGTCGCGCACCTCCCGTTGCCGTTGCTGCGTCTCTTGCTTGAGTTCCTGAACCACCTCGTCTCTCAATTCCGCCTCGGTCTTGGCCAGGCGGGTCCGAAGGCCCTCGAGTGCGGCCGAGGCGCTCATGAGGCCGGGGTGCGTGTCTCGCAGCGTCTCGGCCTTCGTGGCCAGGTCAACCTCCTTGCGCATGAGTTCACTCTTCAGCGCCAGTATCTGGGGCCGCCTGTCGAGGCGTTCGCGGATCATGGCGGCCGAAGGCTCGTCGCCAGTCGCCCGCAGCAGGAGGCTCTCGCGCTGCAACTGGATGGCGAGTTCGGCGAGCTTCTTCCCCTCGGGATCGTCCGCGAGCAACTCCGCGAGGATCGCGGGGGTGCTCTCCTGGTCGCCGCCGTCAGGCGCCGCAGGCGCCGCCTTCGGCCCCCCGGCGAGCTGCACCACGTGGAGTTCCCTGCGCGCGATCTCCTGCTTGAGTGCCGTGAGTTGCAGTTCCGCGTTCATGCGCGCTTGCACGGTGGACACCAGCGGGCTGCCCGCCTCGGAATCCGCCAGGGCGATCTCGCGGCGCAATTGGCCCGCCAGCGCCATCAGCGGCTCGACCTCTGGTTCCCGGTCCACGGCGGCATCCAGCACGGCGGCCGGAATCTCCACGTCGGCGGCGGACAGGCCGGCGCGCAGCGACTCGGCTTTCGCCTGCAACGATGCCTGCTCCTTGCGCAGACTCACCAGGGCTTCGTGCGTCACACTCATCGGGTCTCGGATGAGGGCTCCCGAGCTCGCATCGGGATTGCCCGCGACGGCGGCTCGCGACTGTGCGAGGGCCGCCATCTTCGTTTCGGCATCGAGAGCCAGCTTCTTCTTCTCCGCCTCGAGAAGCTGGATCTTCCTGTTCTGCGAAGAGCTATCTGCCTCTTCGATGAACGCCATGTACGTTCGGACGATTGTGTTGGCCACCGCCGCCAACCCCTGAGGCTTGTCGCCCCGCACCTTCACGGAGAGGTACTGCGTGTTCGCGATCTTGGTGACCTCGAGCGCGTCCCGGAGCGCTTGGGTGAGGTCCTCGGCGCCGGCCAGGATATGGGAGCCGCTCACGGCAGGGTCCTTGAGGCACCGGTTCAGCAGGTCGGTGCTCGTCAGGGTGACCACCTGGGTGTTGAAGAATGTCGTGAACGTCGCCCCGGTCGTGCTGTCATCTGTGCGGTAAAGGACCTTCGGCCGCACGGCGTTCACCTGCACGATCGCTTCGGCCACGTACCGCGGCTGGAAATGGAACCACGCCCATGCCACGAAGGCCGGCGCGAGAAGCGCGAAAACAAGGAGGCCGACCGCCCCACGCTGGCGCAGGACACGTCGGAGATCCAGCCCATGGGCCGCCGGAGCATCGTGGAACGTCGCGGCCGGGTCGTGCGGGACGATGGGGTACTGCTGAGTTTCCATCGGAGTACTACTCCTGGCGGTGGCCGGGGCCATCGCTTAAGGGGTCGGGCAGATGCGCGTCCAGAGCCGGAGACAGGTCGCTGAGGAACCGGCCAGCGGTCTTCGCAACTCGGTCAGCCGGCGGGGCGCCCGGGAACGAGAGCATCACTCGGAGGAAGTACTGTCGCCTCGCATCCTCGATGGACCCGTGCGCCAGGGAGTCCACCTCATCGCGGTCGGGGGTCCACTGCCCCCCGGCGATGTAGCAGCTCACCACGGTGACGCGGTCCGGCCCCTTGCGGAAACGGTAGATGCTCACGGGCCACTTCCTGCCGTTGGCGACGCCTGAGTCCCCCACCATCTCCACGCCCTGGGTTTCCTTCTGCCAGCCGAACGCGGGGTAGCAGACCTCGGGGTGGTGCCCCACCCGCGGGCGTGGCGTGCCGTAGTAGGCGAGGTAGGCCGCTACCAGTTCCCCTGTGGGGATGTGGCGGTACTGCCGGTTCAGGTAGTCGTCCGCCGCTGCCACTCTGGCTACTTCGGCCTCCATCGGGATATCCTTCCCGGTCCAGCCGCGCAGCACCAGCGGGAACTCGGCAAGCGGCCGCCGAAGCGGCGTGCTCGTGGCCAGAAGGCCGCTGACCCTCAGGGCGTCCCGCCGGTAGACGAGGTATGGCACGATCAGCAGGCCGATGCACACGCCTCCTGCTCCGGCCTTGCTCAGGCGCAGCGCGCAATGCATTCCTGGCCTCCCGAACCTAGGAGCCTGTCCAAGCATCCGCGTGGGACTGCGACGCCCGCGATTCTGGCCGCAGGCTAGGAGCACGGAGGAGGCGATGCAACGGAGAGCATCGCTGACGACGTGCGACAACGCCTGCGGCCAGAAGTCGCGGCGTCCCTTCGGGTTGCGGCGGCAGCGGGGCGTCTGCCGCGTTGCGTCTCCTCAGCGATGCGCTCCGTAGCATCGCCTGCGGAGCCGCGCCTTGCGTCCGCCCCGCTGCCGCCGGCAACGCAGCCCACGGGGATTCTTGGACAGGCTCCTAGGAGACGGCGTCGGGGTCCACGAACAGCGACCTCAGGAACCGTTGCTCGAGCCACAGCAAGGTCAGTGCCACTGGCATCATCAGCCATCCTGCGACATCATGGATGCGCGCAGGGGAGAACGCGGTCGGCCAGGTATCCGACAGGATCGCCGTGGCAATCACCCGTACCACGTTGATCGCGATGGCGAGCGGCACGGTGGAGGCGACCAGCACCATCCGCTCCCATCGCGGTCTGTTCATGAGACAGACCATCGCTCCGCCCAGGGTCACGATGGCGAAGATCATCCGCAGGCCGCTGCATGCCGCCGCCACCTCGAGGCTCTGGAGAGGCAGCCGGAGCACATTCCCCTCCCGAATCACGTCCCACCCCATGGCGCTGAGCACCGAGGCGGCCGAGCGCGCCGCCATGCGTTGCAGCGGCAGGGTGATGGCCTCGGCGGCCCGGCTCGGGGGCGGGACCATCAGGAGGAGGAGTATCAGCGGACCGCGCAGGTTCCTGAACACCTCGCGTCCGGCCAGCAGGAGCACGGCTCCCCACACCGCGACGACGAGCGACAGCCGCTCCAGGCTTCCGTAGTAGTAGCGCAGTCCAGCCAGCCGCATGGCGAAGGCGGCCACGAGAAGCACCGCACCCGCCCACGAGGGCGACAGCTCCGTGCGCGCCAGCACCTTGCGCCGGTTCCAACCCAGGTACAACACAAACGGCGCCACGAGAATGCCGTGCGAGAAGTCCTGGTTCGTCATCCAGACCGTCCACAGATCGGCCACTACAGCGTGGTAGACGAGCAGGAGCACGAGACCGCAGGCCAGCCATTCCCCCACCAGCCATGGCCCCACGCCGGCCCTCTCCGCGCCGAGGCCACGTGCGGGGCGCGCCTCGCCGGCGTCACGCCGCCCCTTCAGAGATACGACACCCGCCTGGCCAGCCATCTCTTGTCCCGCCGAGTACGGGAGCGGGGATGAGTGCGAAAAGCGAGAAGGGGGGCAGGCTGAGCCCGTGGCGCCGCACGGCTAGCCCACCCCCCTTCTACGCGGGGCGACCAGTGCAGGGGCCTTTGCGAGCGGCGCTTCGCCCGGGCCCCCACAATGACCAGTCTGCCAGTTCACCGAAAGCCGAAGCAGCAGGGCAATCGCTGCCTGAGCACTCAGATGCGTCGGAGCATCCGAACAGCCGTCTCCCAGATGATCCCGAGGTCCGTCAGGAGCGACGCCTCTCGCACGTACTGCGTGTCGTACTGGATCCATTGGTGGAAATCGCCTCCAGCACGATTCGTCCGCCTCAACTGCCACATTCCCGTGAGCCCCGGCCGCACGCTCAGCCGGGCCTCGCGCCAGGCGGGGCAGAACTGGTTCTCGTCGTCGGGCGATGGCCTCGGCCCCACGAGGCTCATGTGGCCCAATAACACGTTCCAGAACTGCGGCACCTCGTCGAGGTTTGTGCGCCTGAGGAACTTCCCCACCCGCGTCAACCGCCTGTCGTTCTCGATGAAGAATTGCGGCCCGTCCACCTCGTTCTTCAACTGAGCGCGCATCGCCAGAGCGTTGGCCACCATCGAGCGGAACTTGAGGCACCCGAACTCTCTGCCGCCCAAGGTCTGGCGGCGGTGCGTGAAGAACACAGGCCCTCGTGTCTCGAGCTTGATCGCCAGTGCGATGAACGGGTAGAGGGGCAATGTGAGCGCCAGGCCCACGAGCGCCCCGGCAATGTCTATCGCCCGCTTCGCGGCATCATACAAACACACGTGACATTGCCGGAGCGCACGGCGCGATGGCAACACGACGGAGGAGAACCAGACCTTCGACTCCGTGGCCCGGTACCGCCGGCAGCCGCCCCCGTCGGCCCAACTCAGCGACACCGCCTGCCTGGGGGCCAGCTCCGCGCCTTCCTCAATCACCGACCGCCACAACTGCGCTCCGCGCGGCACGCGGACCCCACTCGCCACCACGCTGCCGCCCACGAACGCATCCTCGCCGACCATCGCCTCGTCTCCGATCACGGCCGGCCCGGCGATGTTGGCCCCTCTCGCCACGTAGCTGTTCGCGCCCAGCAGGACCGGCCCGCGGAGGCGGCACCCGCGCTCGACCACCGCGCCCTCCTTCGCCCACACGCCCTCCGCAGGCTGCCGAAGGCCCGCGACGAAGGTCTCCGCGTGGGCCAGCATCCTCGCCGTCAGCGCAAGGAAATCGTCCGCCGTCTCCACCAGGATGGGATGGCCCTGAGCCTGAAGCGGCACCTGGCGCGCGAGGGCCTCCAGACGCTGCGTGTCGCGAGTTGCGAGGGCATCCACCACCTCCGACCACACTTGAGGGACACGTGACGGCATCACGAACATGGCCACGCATCGCCCGCCCGCGCCCGTCCCCGCCTTCGCACCATAGCGGCGAACGACAGAGCAGCCGGCCTCGGTCTGCGGCGGCTCGATGACCTCAGCATACCTTTTCGGCTTCCCAACCTTCACGAAAGCGCTCAGCCACGCCCCGGAACGCTTCTGCTTGTGCACCGCGGCGCGCAGGCTCCGCTCGGGCCAGAGGCGGAAGTCAGCAACCACCGCCATTTCGCGCCGGCCAAAGGCCCTCTGCCCCAGTGCATCCGGCCTGAGAGGGCTCCACTCGGAGGACAGCTTCGAGACAAGCGCGCTATCGCCCGGCTGCGGGGCGCCGCACCACAGGACGGCCTTCGCGCCCAATTGCCTGTACTGCGCCGCGACACGGTCGAGATACGGCCTGCCGAGAAGCTCCGTCCGAGGCGAGACCCCGGGCGCCGCGCCAAGGCTGGCGGCCTGACCAATGCACAGGTCATGAAGAACAACGATCATTTTGCGGAGAGTTCCTCGCCGGCCGATGTCTCGGCGGGGGCCTGGTCGCGCCCCCCTTGGCCGCCACCGCGAAGCCCTCGCCACAGGCCTGAGAGCGCCCCTCGCAGCCCACGCGGCTTCTCCGCCACAGCGGCCGGCGTGCCCTGCGCCCGCACCAAGTAGCCCCGCTGATCGAACCCGCGCGCCTCGCCCACACGCAGGCTCGTATCCACTGCCACGCTGTGTGATAGCCTGGCCATCTCTGCGACACGGAAATGATCGGTCACGATACTCCTCTCAACGCTGGCCCCCGCGCCGATCCGGCAGCCCGGCCACAGGATGCTGCCGCTGACGAAGGCCCCTGTCCCGATTCCCACCTGCTCGCCCACCAGTGAGGGCCCCGCCACAACGGCCTCGGCCTCGATGACTGCCCCCGCCCCCACCACCACTGGCCCCACCAGCACGGCCGACGAAGCGACTTGCGCGGAATCGGTCACCCAGACCTGCCTCTCGACCTCCCGGAGACCCGCGAAGTCCTCGAGCCCCAGTTCCCCGTCAAGCAGCTCCTGCACCAGCGATGCATAGGAACTCGCGTGGGCAACCACTCTGTATCGGCCTCGGTACTGGGAGACCAACACGTCTGCGCCCGCGGCGCGCAGCTTCGGGACCAATTGCTCCTTGAGATCGAAGTATCCGTGACTCGGGATCCGGTCCAGTACCTCAGGCTCGGCGACGTACACGCCCAGGGGCGCGAGGGGTACGCCGCAACCTCCGAGCTCGGCATCCCTCCTTCCCTCCCACGCAGGCACCGCCGCGATCGTCATCGCCGCCCCCGCCGCCCTGTGCCTCTCGACCAGTTCCCTGATCCCGCCATCCAGAAAGAGGGATGACTCCACAACCAGGAAACTCCCGCCCCCAATGAAGCCCTCCGCATCCTTGAGGCACCCCGCCGCGCCTCGCGGCAGCTCATCGTCACTGAAAGCCAGCGACAGCAGGTCTGGGGCTGTCCTCAGGAAGTGCTCCTTGAGGACGCGGGTCTTGCCGTTCGCGCAGATGATCGCCTCATCCACATCTGTGTTGTGGAGGGCGCGCAGCAGTCTCCCCACGATCACATCCTGGATCAGTGGGAACAGCGCCTTAGGTCTCACGACCGAGAGCGGGCACTTCGGGACCTCTGGCCCGCCCGCCAGGATCACAGCCTTCATCGTCCCCCGCCCTCTCGCAACGCTCGCGCAACCGGTGTCGCCGAGCGCACAGAACACCGCCCAAACTGGCCTTCCGTACAAAGCGCTGCCCTGTCGGTTACATGCCATGAGCCGATGTAACCTACAGGTCGCACTACACTTACGGCCTCAGCGCCCATCGGGCAGCCTGCGCCGACTCAGGCACCTTCCACATCGGCCGCGCTAATCTCCGCGGCGATGGACTGACTCAGCAGATCCACGTTCACGACCAGCCGCAGCCCGGAACGTTTCTTCACCAGAACCCCCTCAAGGCCCATCAACGGGCCGGTCTTCACCCTCACACGCGACCCGACCTTCAAATAGGGGAATGGGTCCACCCTGAGGCGACTCTCGACCATCTTCCTGACGGCCTCGACCTGGCAGTCAGGAACGATGCTGTATTCTGTGGGGGTGGGACCAAGGACCTGCACGACACCCCGAACAGTCTTCACGACGTAGGCGTCCGACACTGGAATGCGGGCAAAGAGGTACCCGGGAAACGCCGGGATGTCCACGGTCGCCTTGCGATCCCTGCGACGGCTGTCGAGGTGGAGCAGCGGGAGGAAGGTCTCTACGCTCAAGGCGTCGAGATGGTCGCGCACTGTCTTCTCGTGGTGCGCGCGCGTCCACACGGCCAACCAGCTTGGCTGCAACCCAATCCCTCCTCGTTCGGACCCATCGCGGGGGTGCCCGCCCCGCGTCGCTGCCACTGGACCTGGCGGGTCCGTTGGGCGCACAGTATATGCCTGGTCAGTTGGCTTGTCAAGACTTTTTTCGGAGATTTTTTCGCCTCTTCAGGGTTTGGGGGGGGTGGGTCGAGTGGTCTGATGCAGGGCGCCGGCATGCCTGCTCCTGGCGGGCCTGGGGGTTCCTCGTGAGGGCTGTGCCGAGTGGCTGGCGGGCGTCGCCTGTCCATGCTGTATCAACCCTGTGAGGAGGGAAGTGATACAGCATGGATAGATGGCCGAGAATGGGCGATTCTCGCGGCTCCGGCCATACTCGCTCATCTGCGCGATGAGCAAGTATGTGAGCGGGAATGGCCGGAGGGTGTAAGGCGTTTGGGCATAGGGGGTTATGTGGTGGGCCTCGCCGGCGCCTCAGCACCGGCCCCACGCCCCCCGATGCCTGCAACGTCAGGATCGCCAGACCCTGATGAGGCGGTAAAAAAAAAACCTCAAAAATCGCTTGACTCCTCATTCGCCACACAGTAGACTATAGTGCACTCACCGGGCCGGACAGGTCCGGCAGGTGTGGAGGGGTCCGAAATGCGGTACAGGCTGACAACACTGGTCGCCGCCGCCATCGTGAGCGTTTGTGCGATGGTATCGGCGGCGCCTGCCGATGCCGACGCCCATGGCCCCATCGTTCCTGTAGCCTTGCCGGTGGGTCTCTCCCCCCTCGACCTGCCTGGCCAGCTGCTCTGTCCAGAGGCTCCCCTCAACTCCACGGACACTGACATCGCTTCGGGAGAGACGGCCGGCGCTGCTGCGATGCCGCAGCCCGGGACAACCCGCCTCGGCGGCCCGCCCGCCGGCTTATTCCTCATGTTACAGGGAGCGTTGTGCATCGGCTTCTTCCGCGGCCGGCGGAGACTTGCTGCCCTCCTCCTCGCCGCTCTGGCCGCAGGGCGGACCGGTATCGTCTCCCTGCCCAGAGCGCTCTGCGGGCCGAGGCACGCCAAGGCTGTGCCATGCGAGCGGGACGCCGCCGAGAGTTGCAGCGCCCTCGCGCCCGCGGCCGACTATGCCTCTCTGCTCAAGCGCCTCGACGACCGGAGCGGGTGGGGCGTGCGTGCTGCCAACGCGCAGATGGTCGCGGCGGCGCACTCGGCCCCCCAGGCGGCAACGGTTCCGGTCGCTCCTTCGCACGCTCTCGCGGCCGCCTTGCCTCTCGACTCGTCCGCGGGTCTGATATGCCGCTTCGCCTTCGGCATCGCGCCTCCCGATCGGGTCTCCCTCCCTGTTTTATTCCAGTCTCCGCTCTTCGCCCGGCCCCCGCCTTCTGTCGCATGAAGCCTGTTGTGCACGCACTGGATTCAGGACCGACAGGAAGCGAGGACCACAATGAAGCGTAAGATTCTGCTGGCAATCTGTCTCGTCGCAGCGGGCGCGATGTGTGCAATCGCTGGGACGACGACGAACGCTTGGTACTCTGCGGAGCCGCCCGGAGCTTTCAGCGACGACTACTACGACGGGTCGCCTGATATCACAAAGCACCCGTGCGAGATCTTCGACATGCGGCTGATCCAGCTCACCGACGCGCAGGGGTTGCCGACCGCCGCCTTCAAGTTCGACATCATCACGAACTTCGGCGATCAAGCACATCGAGCCACCTACGACACCAACAACTACACCGACACAATCGGTGGCTCCATCACGATGGGCCAGGTGCCAGCTGGCGAGCTTTACATCAATGTCAAGAACAAGGTCGTGGGCACCGAGGCCGAGATTCGGTACGCTTTCGCCCTGGAGAGCCGGACCTACGGCACGGATGGCTGGTCCAAGGCATGGGCTGACCGAGTAACCACCGCCCTGGGCATCACCCCTGCCAACGTCGTCGCTGGGACGCTCTACGGCGGAGTGAAGTTCGCCACGGGAACCTGGGAAGACTACGCCAACAACTTCAATGAGTTGCCCGAGATGTCGCTCGCCAGGGCGCTCGACGACCTCCAGCTCTCCAAGAAGGCCGGGTATCCGACAACCCGCGACGACGATAACTCGTATCCGACGACCATCGTCAGTCAGACCACCTCGTACACGGGTGGCTCGGCGCAGTGGGTTCAGGTCGGCGCCAACAGCTGGACCCAAGCCTTCAAGGACGCTTGGGGTGGCGATGGCTGGAACACCAAGTACAATGCCGCGCAGGGCTACTGGACGGGCACGTTCACCCTGCCTGGGTTCGACCCGACGACCCAGTACATTGACGTCTGGTGGGCGATGGGCTGCGGGAACGATGGCGTATTGGTTGCGCCAAACCCCAGCAGCTTCACCACCCCGATCCCGCTCCCTGGATCGTTGGCGCTCTGTGCCATCGGCCTCGGCTTCGTGGGGGTCGTGAGGAGGCTGCGCCGGAGGGCCTAGCTGACGCCCAGACGTTTCCCATGTGCTGCTACCCCGGCCCCGAGCTAACCCTCGGGGCCGGTCTGTTTGGCGCTGCTGGCAAGGCCATATGATCAGGGCCAGCCTCCATGGGACAGGGGGAGGCCATCCGATCGCGCGAGCCAGCGCTCAAGGAACCCAGGGACACCATGTTGAGCAAGAAGAGTGTGGAACCGGCGGCGCGCGGGCGTCTCGTTTCGCTCGGGCGCAGATTTTCCGGAGAAAACGCTTGACTTTCTATCCCCGCTGGATACATTAAGTCCATTACATAGTGTGCGCCTTTCCCGGCTAGTCGCCATGCGTGGCGGGAGGGCCGAACACCTGAGTGGGTCGGTGCCGATCGGTCGTCTGATGGCAGGCAGGAGCGTACCGATGCGATTGAGTCTCGGCTCCCTCGTTGCTGTGACAGCTCTGCTCGCGCAGTCGGCAGCCGCGCTTCCTGTCACGCTATCCCTGGAGCCGGCGGGCACGGCCGGTGTGCAGGCCGGGAACATTGTGTCGCTCAATCTGTATGCCCGAAGCATCCCCCCCGGCCAGGGGGTCCTGGCCATTCAGACCTTCATCACGTTCGACCCCACGCTCCTGAGCATCGTGGATGGACTGGGCAATCCCGTCTCCGCGATCACACCCGGGCCGGGTTGGGACTTCGTGTTCGCGAACGACGTGGGGCCTGTTCCCGCGAAGAACCTGCTGCCGGGCGAGTTGTTTTTTTCTGCGGGGAGCTTCGCGGGCCTGGCCACCGATCTGCTTGTGGCTTCCTTCTCCGTGAAGGCGCTGGACGACTTTGCGGTCACCTCGCTGACGCTCCCGGGTCACATGATAGACAGGCCGCCGTTTCTCTACCAGAACAGGGTCAGTGACTTGCAGAATCTCGACATAACGGGCGGTCTCGACGGGGCGTCCCTCTACGGCACTCAGGTGGTAGCGATCCCCGAGCCGCTGGGCGTATCGGTTCTGGGGCTGGGTCTGGGAATGCTCATTCGGCGGCGCAGACCAAGGCGCTGAGTGGGCGGGACAGCGGTCGGCAGGCGGGGCGGCGGTCGGCCAGACTCTGGGGGCCATGCAGGTCGGCTTGCCTGGGTTTGAACTCCCGTGAACTGGCTCGACTGAAATCGCGCGAGGAGTTGTGGTTTCTCGCATCTCTTACGAGGGAGCTCCCATGGCGACAAGGCGCGTGCGCGGGGGTGCACGGGGGGGGATGACGTCGGGGGTAGCGCTGGCGCTTGTGATGCTGTCCGCCGCCTGCGCGGGAGGCACGCGCAGCATCTTCGTGACCCAGGACTTCGCTTCCCCCGAGATCACGCAGGCGGGCGACTACTGCCGTGTTGCGGTGGCCGGCTGCACGCTCATTGGCGACGCCGGCGGGCCCGTGTTGCCGGCTCGCACCGTATTTGTCCTGATCCCGCCGGGGTATTCGGTATCCGGCGTCAGTTGCAAGGCACTCGAACCCGAACGTTCCGTGACAGTGACCTTGCCAGTAGATTTCGCGCGGAGCCCCGTGCCCTTCGAGCAGGGGCGAGCGGCGGCGTTGGCAAGAGCGGCAGGCGAGCGGCCCGACACGAAGGTCTACGGCTCCGCAAAGGCATGTCCCGCTGAGCGCGCACGGCTGGTGGCCGTGCAGCGGATGCGCGGCCACGATATCGCCATCCTCAGCGTCTCGCCGGTCCAATACGTGCCCGCCAAGAAGAGGCTCACGGCAGCATCTCGACTCCAGGTGCAGCTCGACCTGACACCGCAGGCGGGGAAGCAGAGGGGCAAGGGGCTGGGGGTGCGTCCTCTTCTCGCGGCGCCGGCGCTTGGGGGCGCCGTCAGCAACCCCGAAGTCCTGGGGGAGTACGAACAAGCCGGCTCGGCGCAGGGAGCGGCTCCTTCCCCGCTCGGCGGGACATACGACTACCTGCTCATCACTAGCAACGACTTGCTCTCTTCATTCGCTCCCCTTGTGACGCACAAGGAGGCCAGGGGCGTCAGAGTCAAGACCGAAACGGTCGAGTACATCTACGCCCACTACTCAGGACGAGACAACCCTGAGAAGATAAGGGAGTACATCAAGTCGGCCTACGCAAACTGGGGCGTTGATTACGTGCTTCTCGGAGGGGACAGTTCCGTGGTTCCCCATCGAGGAGCCTATGCGTATGTTTCCACCGCGGGCGCGCTCACCAATATGCCCACCGACCTCTACTATGCCTGCCTGGACGGAACATGGAATGGCGATGGGGACAGCTTGTGGGGCGAGCCATTCGATGGCGAGGGGGGCACGGCAGTGGACCTCATGGCGGAGGTCTACGTCGGGCGTGCTCCCGTAGACACGGCGAGCGAGGTGAGCACGTTTATCAACAAGGTGATCACCTATGAGCAGAGCGGCACCCCGAACTGGTCGCGCGCCCTTCTTCTCGGGGAGTATCTCGGCGATTCGAGCTACGTGGGGACCCGGAACCAGGGGGGAATGGCGCTGGAGTACATGGTTCTGCCGCACCTGGGCGCCTACGCGGTGACTTTCCTGGATGATCGCCCAGAGCACTACTCGGTGTGGACCAAGGCGCAGTGCATCGCCCAACTGAATGCCTCGCCGCACCTCGTGGCCCATGTGGGCCACGGGAATAGGACCGTGCTGCTTCGGTCGGACCGCACCATCGGCACCTCCGACGTGGCCGCCTTGACGAATGAGCACCCGTTTCTCCTCAACAGCGTGGCCTGCCTGTCGGGGAGCTTCGACTACGAGGACTGCCTGGCGGAGCATTTCGTCAAGCAGAGTAGCCGTGGGGCTTTCGCCACGGTGATGAACACGCGGGATGGGTGGTACGACGTCAATTTCCCCTGGCTCTACAGCGGCGAGTTCCAGGGCAAGTTCTTCAACCGGCTCCTCACGCAGGGCTTCCGCAACATCGGCGCAGCCGCCCAGTTGTCCAAGGAGGACATGCTCGGCAAAGTGGAGATGGGGGGCAGCATGCCCTATCGCTGGTGCTACTACACGATTGCTCTCCTCGGCGACCCAGAGACTGCGCTGAAGGAGGCCACCACCACTCGGACCCTGACTGTCAAGTCATTCGATTCGACGCCGGCGACCGCTTCGTACTTTGGGGGAGTGACCATCGGGGTCAGCCCGGGCACCCCTGGAATCACCGAGTTCAGCCGCGAATGCGCGGATGGAGCCACCGTGACGCTCACGGCGCCGCAAACGCACGGGAGCCTTCTCTTCCAGCGCTGGCGGCTGGATGGCGTGGACCAAGCGATTGGACAAAGCTCGCTGGCTGTGACCATGGCCGTCGACCACAGCGCGGTCGCAGTCTACACCGACCCGCCCCTCCTCTCTCTCGTCGAGACCGCCGCGTCCCAGTGGGTGAGGCCCGGCGAAACGGTGACGGTGAAGCTGAACGTCTCAAAGCTCGCCACGCGCACCATCAACACCATCCAGGCTCTGATGTCGTTCGATAACGCTCTGCTGACCAATGCGGCCATCACCAAGACTGGCGTCGCACCCTGGAGCAGTGGGTTCGAGCCCCTCAAGGTCATTGGCGCAGGTGTCATAGACTACTCCATCGGCATCTTCGGCAGCACAGCGGCCGATGCCGAGGTCGCTATCCTCACGTTCACGGCCGGCCTCACTGAAGGGCAGGCCTATGTCCGCTTCCGGGCCGACGAACCGCCGAAATTCACCAAACTCGTCGAAACCCCCGTCATCAATGATCTGCTCCCTGAGAAGCAAGATGCCGGGATGATCACCATAGACGGCACGCCGCCGGAGATCTACCCCCAGGAGGACATCGTCACAGAACAGACGAGTCGCGATGGCACGCCAGTTACCCTCGTGGAGCCGGATTATTGGGACACATGGGATTCGCAGCCGACGCTGACAAGCGACGCCCCGGCCCTCTTCCCCCTGGGCACGACAACCGTTACCTGGACATGCACAGATGCGGCTGGCAACACGGCCACGGCGACACAGAGGGTCACCGTGCGCGACACCACGCCGCCCGTCCTGACGCTGCCCGGGACCCTGACGCGCGAGCAGGCCAGCGCGGCCGGGACGGCGGTGACCTTCGCCTGCACGGCGGCCGACCTGTGCGACGCGGCCCCCGCCGTCGTT
>DAOOIT010000075.1 GCA_035384565.1 Planctomycetota bacterium
ACATCATACCACGTGGGCTCTCGGCGTCTTCCATTTTGGCGAAAGTCGAGCTTAGAAGATGGGCTCTTGCTCTTCGCCCCGCCGGTGCACGGCCTGCCGCGCGGCGGCGAGGAGGCCGGTGACCGTGTAGGCGGAGAAGCCTGCGGCGAAGGTGAACTCCGGGTACGTGGCGACCAGCAGAATGATGATGGCCAGGAAAGCGAATTCGGTGAAGGTGTGGTGGCGGCGCGTGAAGCGGCTCACGAGGTGCGGATAGGGCACGCGGCTCACCATGAGCGCGCCCGCGAAGAAGGCGATGGTGGGCAGCACGCGCGAGACGAGGGTGATGTCGTGCTCGGCGCGCAGGCTGGCGTCGAGGATGATCAGCGCCACCACCTGCCCGGCCGCCGCGGGCGACGGCAGGCCGGAGAACGACCGATGGCTCTCCTCGTCGAGCCCGGTCTGCACGTTGAACCGCGCCAGACGCAGCGCGGCGCAGACGACGTAGACCATGCACGACATCCACACGAGGCGCTGGTGTTGAAGCTCGGCGTGGGCCGACAGCACCGCGACCAGGTAGGCTGGCGCCACGCCGAAGCTCACCACGTCGGCCAGCGAATCCAGCTCCGCCCCGAACTTGCTCGCCGCGCGCGCCAGGCGGGCCGCCATGCCGTCCACCGCGTCGAACACCATGGCCAGCAGCACCATCCAGGCGGCGAGCACGAGGCCCTCGCGCGTGCCCTTCGAGGCGAAGTAGACCGCGTGGAACCCGCACAGCAGGTTGCCCAGCGTAAGCATCGAGGGAACGGCGGCGATTTTCCTCATGCGTTTGCTCTCTGGTCAGCGCTCAGCTCACCGAGCACCGTGAGGCCCGCCTTCACGCGGTCGCCCACGGCCACGGCCGGGCGGAACGGCGCGCTCGCGGGCACGTAGACCTCGAGCCGCGAGCCAAACTTCACCATACCAAAGCGCTGGCCGCGATGCAAGTGGTCGCCCACCCGGCACTCGCACACGATGCGGCGGGCGATCAGCCCGGCGATCTGGCGCACGAGCAGGCGCGTGCCGTCGGGCCGCTCGAGGCCGACGAACGAGCACTCGTTCTGGTCCGATGCGGCCGCGCCCATCGCGTTGAGGAACTTGCCCGGCCTGTAGCCACGGTAGGCCACCCTGCCCGAGACGGGCGCGCGGTTGACGTGGACGTTGAACACGGACATGAAGATGCCGATGCGGAGGGCGTCGGCGTGGAGGAACTCGTCCTCGCGCACGGTCTCGAGGTCGGCCACGACGCCGTCGGCGGGCGAGAGCAGCTTCGCCTCGCCCTCGGGCGCGGCCCGCTCGGGGTCGCGGAAGAACGCCAGCAGAAACACCCACAGCGCCGCCGGCACAACGGCAAGCCACGGCAGCGTGGCCGCCGCCAGCGCCGCCGCTGCGCCCAGGAGCACGGTGCCCGCCACGATCTCGCGCGTGCCGTATCTCGCCAGAGGCCAACGCAACCCACACACTCCGCAAACCGCCTCCCGTTGCCCGATTCTACCAGGCCCCTGCTGCCGGTTCAACCTCATGGCGGGGAGGAACTTCCTGGAAAGAAGTTCCTCCCCGCACCCCTCCTCAAGAACCGCTCCGCCGGGCATCGGTGGCTGCCGCCGATGCCACGTGTAGAGGTTCTTGGAGGGATAGGGGTGCCGGGGGAAGGGCACCTTCTTGCCGAAGAAGGTGCCCTTCCCCCGCACTTCACTTGCAGGCGGGCACATAGGCGCAGAAGGGTTCGGGCGCGAGGGGGTTGCCGGTGGCTTCGTAGGCGCGGGCGCGGCAGCCGCCGCACACGCGCACGTACTCGCACGAGCCGCACTTGCCGGTGTAGGCCTTGTGGTCGCGGAGCTGGCGGAAGAGGGCGGCGTTCTCCCAGATCTCGCGGAGGCTTCGCTGGCGCACGTTGCCGACCTGGATGTCGAAGTAGCCGCAGGGCTGCACGTCGCCGAGGTGCGAGATGAAGCAGAAGCTCTGCCCCGCGAGGCAGCCGCGCGCGTGGGTGGCGATGTGGCGCTGGCGCAGGATGCGGTAGAAGTGGGGCGCGCAGGTCGCGCGGATCTCCATCGGCGAATCGGCCACGCGGTCGGCCAGCCAGTTCAGCACGGCCTCGTAGCGCGGGGCGTCGAGTTCCAGGCCCCGCATCGCCGCGGCGCGGCCCGTGGGCACCAGCAGGAACACGTGGTAGGCGGCAGCGCCCAGGCGCAGCGCGAGGTCGTAGATGGCCGGGAGCTGGTCGGCGTTGTCGGTGGTGATCGTGGTGTTGAGCTGGAACCCGAGGCCCACGGCCCGCGCCGCGGCGATGCCGGCGAGCGAGGCCTCGAAGGCGCCCGGCACGCCGCGCAGCGCGTCGTGGCTGGCCGCGTCCTGGCCGTCAATGCTCACGCTGATGCGGCGCACGCCGGCGTCGAGCAGGCGGCGGGCGGCGGACTCGTCGAGCAGGGCGCCGTTGGTGGCGGTCACGGCGCGCAGCCCGAGGGCCGTGGCGTGGCGTGCGATGTCGAAGAGGTCGGCCCGCAGCAGCGGCTCGCCGCCCGTGAGGATGATGGTGGGCTGGGCGAACGATGCGATGTCGTCGAGCACCGCCAGGGCCTCGGCGGTCGAGAGCTCGCCGGGCGGCACGCAGGCGGTGGCGGCTGCGCGGCAATGGCGGCAGGCCAGGTTGCAGGCGCGCGTGAGCTCCCACGCGATCATGCGCAGGGTGTGCGGCGGGTCTTGTCGGGTCGCAGCGTCCATCGGGGCTCCGTCGGGGTGCCCTCCCACCACTTCCAGCTTACCCGATCGGGCGCCCCGAGGCAATGGGCCGCACGAGATCGTGCGGGCCGAGGGCCTCGCGCAGCACGGCCCAGGCCTCGGCCTCGGTGCGCGCGCCCAGCAGCCGTCTGCGGACCGCCTCGGGACCCAGGCCGCGCGCGAGCGCGCCCAGGAGTTGCACCTGGAGGCCCTGGTCGTCGGCCGGCGTGAGGATGAGGAAGACCAGATGTACGGGCAGGCCGTCGGGGGCGTCCCACTCGATGCCGGCCAGGGAGCGGCCGACGACGACGGCGGGCTTGCTGAGGCTGTCGAAGCGCGCGTGGGGCACGGCGAGCCCCTCGCCGAGGGCCGTGCCGGCGATCTCCTCGCGGGCGCGGACGGCGGCGTTGAGCACGGCGGTCTTGGGCAGCCCGCCCTGCTCGGCCGCGGCCTCGCTCAGCTCGTGGATCGCCTCGCGGCGGGTCGTGGCCTGGAGGTCCAGCCGCATCGCGCGGCGCAGGAACACGTCGAGCACGTTGATGGCCGGCCGCCGCCGCATGACCCGCGCCAGCCACGGCCCCAGGGCCACCGACGACGCGAGGGCGGCCGAGACGATGGCGACGAAGACGGGCACCGTGATGAGCTTCTCCTGGAGCGCCACGAGGGCGACGACCATCTCCATCGAGCCGCCCGGCGTGTGGGCCACGGCCACGAACTCGCGCTCCCACCGCGGCACGCCGGCCAGCCCGGCCCCCGCCCAGGCCCCCAGGAACTTGCCCCCGATGGCCAGCACCGCGAACAGCGCCACGAGCAGCGGGTCGAAGTTCGCCACGAAATCCACCCGAAGCCCCAGCCCCGCGAAGAACACGGGCACGAAGACGGCGTAGACCATCTGGGTGATGGCGTGGCGCGTGCGCTCGGAGAGGGCGGGCGCGCTGCCGGCCATCACGCCGGCCAGGAACAGCCCGAGGAGCGCGTGGATGCCCATGCGGTGGGTGATGAAGCCGGCCAGCAGGCCCACGCAGCACACGAAGGTGAGCACGAGCCCGGAGTCGGCTTGGCGCCCGCGCTGCACCCAGGCGATCCCGCGCGCGACCAGAGGGCGCCCGAGCGTCATGCACGCTGCCGTGAAGGCCAGCGTGCCGCCCACCACCAGGCCCACGTGGGCCACGTCCAGCTCCGCCTGGGTGGCTGCGCTGAGCACGAGGGTGAAGGCGGCCCAGCCGATGACCTCGTGGACGACGAGCGAGGCCATCACGAGGAGGCCCAGGTCGCTCTTGAGCAGGTCGAGGTCGTAGAGCGCCCGCACGGTCATCGGCAGCGCGGCAATCGTGAGCGCGGTGGCCACGAAGAGGGCGAAGACGAGCCGCTGCGCGGGGTCCACCAGGTAGCGGTCGGGGAGCAGCAGGGCCGCCGCGCACGAGAGGGCCAGCGGCACGGTGAGGCCCGCGGCCGCGATGCCGGCCACGTGGCCCCGCTCGCGCCAGGCCACCGTCACGTCCACCTCGGTGCCGGCGCTCAGCAGCAGGAGAAGGAGGCCCACCCAGGCGAACGTGCTGAGCATCGAGCACTGGACCACGTCGGCGGGGAAGAGCCAGGCGTGGGCGGCGGGGGCGAGGCGGCCCAGGAGCGTGGGCCCCAGGATCACGCCGGTGAGCAGCTCGCCGGCGAGGGCCGGCTGGCCGATGCGCTCGAAGAGGCAGCCCAGGCCGCGCGCGAGGCCCAACACCAGGAACACCTGGAGGAGGAAGAGGCCGATGTGGTGCTCGCCGAGTTGCAGCAGCGCTCCGGGCAAGCGGCGTCTCCGCGGACGGTGGCGTCGGCCCACAGGCCATTGTGCCGGAGTCGGCGGCGCGGGTCAAGCCGAGCGGCCGCGCCCGGCGCGGGGCGGGCGCAGGGCCTGCCGGCCCAGGGCCTCGCGCAGCACGGCCCAGGCCTCCTGTGGGTCTGAGGCGGCCAGGAGGCGCCGGCGCAGCGGCTCGGCGCCGAAGGCCCGGGCCAGCGCGCCCAGAATCTGCACCTGGAGGCCCTGGTCGTCGGCGGGCGTGAGGATCAGGAAGACCAGGTGGGCCGGCAGGCCATCGGGCGCGTTCCATTCGATGCCGGGCACGGATCGCCCGAAGACGACCACGGGCCTGGCCAGCCCCGGCAGCCGCGCGTGCGGCACGGCCAGGCCCTCGCCGACGGCCGTGCCGGCCGTCTCCTCGCGGGCGCGCACGGCCGCGGCGAGGACGCCCCCGCCCGGCATCCCCTCCTGCTCGGCCGCGGCCTCGCAGAGCTCGGCCAGCGCGTCCCCGCGCGACGCCGCGCGCAGGTCCAGCCGCATCGCGCGCCGCGCCACCAGGTCGAGCACGTTGACCGCGCCGCGGCGGCGGATGGACCAGGCCAGCCACGGGCCGAGCACGATGGAGGAGGCAAGGGCCGAGAACACGATGGCCACGAACACCGGCAGCGTGATGAGGCCGCTCTGGAACGCCACGAGGGCCATGATCATCTCCATGGAGCCGCCCGGCGTGTGCGCGATGGCCACCGTCACGCGGTCCCAGGCTGACAGCGCGGTCATGCGCGCGCCCACCCACGCGCCCAGGTAGCGGCCGGCGATGCCCACCACCGACAGCAGCGCGACCAGCCGCAGGTCGAAATTGGCCAGGAAATCGATCCGCAGGCCGATGGTGGCGAAGAAGACCGGCACGAACACGGCGTGCACCATCTGGCTGATCACGTGGCGCGTGCGTTCGGAGAGGGCGGGCGCGCCGCCGGCCATGATGCCGGCCAGAAAGAGCCCGAAGAGCGCGTGCACGCCGAGCCAGTGGGTGACGAGGCCCGACAGCAGCCCCACGCAGCACACGAACGTGAGCACCAGGCCGGCGTCGGCCGCGAGGCGCTGCTGGAGGGCGGCGATGCCGGCCGCGACGGCGCGGCGCCCGACGGCCACGCACGCGGCGGCGAAGGCCACGGTGGCCCCCACGACGAACAGGATGTGGCCCAGCCCCACCCCGGCCTGCGTGGCGAAGCCCAGGACCAGGGTGAAGATGGCCCAGCCGATGATGTCGTTGATCGTCAGCGCCGACATGATCAGCAGGCCCAGGTCGGTCTTCAGCAGGTCCAGATCGTGCAGAGCCTTCACGGTCATGGGCAGTGCGCTGATGGTCATCACGGTGGCGATGAACAGGGCGAAGACGAGCCGCTGCCCGGGGACCGCCAGGTAGCGGTCGGGCAGCAGCAGGGCCGGCACGAAGGCGACGGCCATGGGCAGCACGATGTCGCTGAGGGCGATCTTCAGCGCGTCGCCGCGCTGGCGCCAGGCCACCCCCACGTCCACCTCCAGCCCCGCGCTGAGCAACAGGAGCAGGAGGCCGAGGTAGGCCACCGCGTCGAGCAGGGCGAACTGCACGGCATCGGCGGGAAAGAGGCGGGCCTGGAGGCCCGGGGCCACGCGGCCCAGGAGCGTGGGGCCGAGGATCACGCCCGCGAGGATTTCGCCGAGGAGCGCCGGTTGGCCCCGGCGCTGGCCCAGCGCGCCCAGGCCGCGCGCGAGCCCCAGCAGGAGCAGGAGCTGGAGGAGGAACAGCGCTACCTGGTGCTCGGTGAGGTAGTGGAGGGCTTCAGGCAAGGAAGCTGCCCCTCTCAGCCTTTGGCGAGCGGCAGGCGCACGGCCACGGTGGTGCCCTTGCCGAGCTGGCTGTCCACGGTGATCGTGCCGTCGTGGGCATCGAGGATCTGCCGGACCACGGACATGCCCAGGCCGGTGCCTTTGGCCATCGTCCGAGCGCGGGCGCCGCGGCCGAACGGCAGGAAGAGCACCTTGAGGTCCTCGGGCGACATGCCGGTCCCCTGGTCCTCCACGGTGAAGAGGGCGTGCGCGTCCTCGCGCGTGACCCTCAGGCGCACGGTGCTGCCGGGCGGGCTGTACTTCACGGCGTTGGAGAGGAGGTTCATGGCCACGCGCTCGAGGCGGTCGCGGTCGCCGGTGATGCGGCATTCCTCTTCGCCCTCGAAGACGAGCTGGTGGCGCGGGAAGGCCTCGGCCTGCTCGGCGTGCAGCTCGCGCAGGGCCGCCGTGAGGTCGAACTCGCACTTGTCGAGCGTGAGGCGCCCGGTGGAAACCTGCACCGTGTCCATCAGGTCGTGCGTGAGGTTCTCGAGGCGGGTGCACTGCTTGATGATGGTGTCGAGCCAGGCGGCCTGGCGTTGGGGGTCGAGGCCGCCCCGGCGGAGCCGGCGCGCGGCGCCGCCGATGGTGACGAGCGGGTTCTTGAGGTCATGGGCCACGGTGGCGACGAACTCCAGGCGGCTTTTCTCCTGGGCGGCGAGGCTCTCGGCCATGGCGTTGAAGGTGCGGCACAGCTCGCCCAGCTCGTCGTCGCGCAGGACGCGGGCGCGGGCCTCGAAGTCGCCGCGGCCGAAGCGGCGCGCGGCGCGCGTGAGCTCGGTGGCGGGGCGCACCACGCGGCGGACCAGCTCGATCGAGCCGGCGGCCAGCACCAGGGCGACCAGAATGCCCACCCCGAGGAACGAATAGTCCACCACCCGCCGCAACCGGAGGGACTCGTTCATCGTCTCCTGAAGGTCCGCCTCGTTCATCTGCATGTACTGGCTTATCAGGGTCAACACGTCCTCGGCCTTCGGGCGTTCGCGGGTGATGGCCGGCCCTGTGGCGGAGGCCGCGGCCTGGAACGTGCGGAGTTCGGCGCGCAGGTCGTCCACCAGGTTCCGTTCGGCGGGCGCCACGCCGGCCGTTTCGAGGCGCTCGGCCACCGCGGCGGCCTCCTGGAGGGCCGCCAGCTTGCGGTCGAGGTGGGCCGCATCGCCCGTGGCGCGCCAGAGCAGGTCCTCGCGCTCCTCGCGCAGCAAGGCCGCCTCGAGCACGCGCCCGAGGTCCAGCGCGTGGGCGGCCGAGTTGATCTGCTGGCGCATGCGCCGCAGGGTGGCCTCGGTGACGTGCCAGGTGGCGAGCAGCACCAGGAACGCGGCGAGGATGCTGGCGACCCAGAGGGCCACGTAGGCCCGGATCGTGAGGCCCCGCGGCAGGGGCGGTTGCGGCTTGGGCGGCTTCTCTTCCATGCGCGGGCGCCTGTTCTTCGAGTGGCCCAGGCGTGGGCGGCAACCCCTTCAATTCTCCCCGAACGGCTGTGTGTAATCAAGCGCGGCGGGCCGCCGCGGTTTTTTTCCGCTTGACCCGCGCGGGATGCGCGGCTAGAATGCGGGTCTATCTCGAATCCGCCGGCTCCGGGGCTCGACGCCGCTCATGCCGCCCGACACCAGCAACCCGCTCATCGTGCAGGGCGACCGCACGGTGCTGCTCGAGGTGGACAACCCGCGCTACGCCGAGGCGCGCGACGCGCTGGCGCGCTTCGCCGAGCTCGAGAAGAGCCCCGAGCACTTCCACACCTACCGCATCAGCCCGCTGTCGCTGTGGAACGCCGCGGCAGCGGGCATGACCGCGGCCGATGTGCTCGAGGCGCTGGGCCGCTTCACCAAGTACGACGTGCCGTCGAACATCCAGTTCGAGGTCAGGGACTTCATCGGGCGCTACGGGCGCCTGCGGCTCGAGCGCCGGGGCGACGACCTGGTGCTCGCGTCGGACGACGAGCCGCTGCTGGCCGAGGTGCAGCGGCACAAGCTGGTGCGGCCCTACGTGGTGGCGCCGCTGGACCCGCGGGCGGTGGCCGTGCAGGCCGACCGGCGCGGCCACGTGAAGCAGGCCCTCATCCGGATCGGCTACCCGGTGGAGGACCTGGCGGGCTACGTGGCCGGCACGCCGCTGGCCCTCGCGCTGCGCGACACCACGCTCGAGGGCCGGCCGTTCGCGCTGCGGCCCTACCAGCGCGAGGCGGCCGACGTCTTCTTCGCGGGCGGCAGCGCGCGCGGCGGCAGCGGCGTCATCGTGCTGCCCTGCGGCGCAGGCAAGACCGTGGTGGGCATGGCCGCCATGGCCCGCGTGCAGGCCCACACCCTGATCCTGTGCACCAACATCACTGCCGTGCGCCAGTGGCGCCGCGAGCTGCTGGACAAGACCACCCTGGCCGACGACCAGCTCGGCGAGTACTCGGGCGAGGCGAAGGAGATCCGCCCCGTCACCCTCGCCACCTACCAGATCCTCACCTACCGGCGGCGCAAGAGCGACGCGTTTCCGCACTTCGGCGTCTTCAACGCCCTGCACTGGGGCCTCATCGTGTACGACGAGGTGCACCTGCTGCCCGCGCCGGTCTTCCGCGTGACCGCCGAGATCCAGGCCTGCCGCCGCCTGGGCCTCACGGCCACGCTGGTGCGCGAGGACCACAAGGAGGACGACGTTTTCAGCCTCATCGGGCCCAAGCGCTGCGACGTGCCGTGGAAGGTGCTCGAGAAGCAGGGCTGGATCGCCACGGCCCGGTGCACCGAGATCCGCCTCCCGCTGCCCGACGAGCTGCGCATGAGCTACGCCCTCTCGACCAACCGCGACAAGTTCCGCATCGCCTCGGAGAACCCGGCCAAGCACACCCTGGTGCGCGACCTGCTGGCGCGCCACGCGGGCGACCGCGTGCTCATCATCGGCCAGTTCCTGGCCCAGCTCCGGGCGATCGCGCGCGACGTGCGCGCCCCGCTGATCACCGGCTCCACGCCCAACCGCGAGCGCGAGCGGCTCTACGCCGACTTCCGCTCGGGGCGCCTCCAGACGCTCATCGTCTCCAAGGTGGGCAACTTCGCCATTGACCTGCCCGACGCCAACGTGGCCATCCAGGTGAGCGGCACCTTCGGCTCGCGCCAGGAGGAGGCCCAGCGCCTCGGGCGCATCCTGCGGCCCAAGAGCGACGGCTCGATGGCCCAGTTCTACTCGCTCGTCACCCGCGACAGCCGCGACGCCGACTTCGCGGCCAACCGCCAGCTCTTCCTCACCGAGCAGGGCTACTCGTACCGCATCCTGGACGCCCACGAGGTGACCTGACCGGCCATGCAGCTCGACGAGTTTCTCAACGCGCGCAGCATCGCCAACCTCCAGATTCTCCAGTGGATCTGGGCGCCCGCCACGCGCCGCAGCGCCTCGAAGCACGAGCTGCTGCGCACCCTGCGCCAGCAGATGCTCTCGCCCGAGCGCGCGCGCGAGGGCTTCCTGAACCTCGACGAGGCCCAGCAGGAGTTCCTCCGCGGCCTGCTGCGCCTCGACGGCTACGAGGGCGAGGCCCGCGTGCTGCTCCGCCGCCTCTCCACGCCGCCCGCCACGGCCCAGGCCGAGCGCGAGCTCGCCGAGGACCTCGACCGCCGCGGCTTCCTCGCCTGCTCGATGCGCAAGGTCTGGGGCCAGGCCGAGACCCTCTTCGTCACCATGCCCGCCGAGCTGGGCGACGTGCTGGCCGAGGTGCTCAACCTCGACCTGCGCGACCCGGCGCTCATGCTCAGCCTGCGCGCCTACCTGGCCCGCCGCCCGCCCGACGTGCGCCGGCGCCTCGCCGGCGCCCCCGGCGCCCCCGAGACGCTGCTGGCCGACCTCGTGCGGCCCGAGGCCGTCGAGGCCCGCATCGCCGCGCTGCCCAGCGACGCGCTCCGGCGCGCCGTGCGCCTCGCCCTCGACGACCACGCCGGCATCCTGCCCCTCGAGCGCTTCCCCTCGCTGGGCCTCGACATGGAGGCGGTGGACGCCTCCGCCTGGCGCTCCGCGCTCGAGGCCGGCCTGCTCGGCACGTTCGGCCACCTGTCGCTCCTCGAACACGGCCTCGGCGACGACCACGACTGCCTCGCCCTCTACCAGGAGATCGTCGAGGCCCACGCCGCCGCCCGAGCCGTCGCCAAGCCGGACCTCGACCACACCTACGCTTGCGGCGTCGACTTCCTCACCGACCTGATGGCGGCGGTGGATTTCCTGCGGGCGAACCCCTCGAAGCTCACGGCGGCGGGCCGCTTCTTCAAGGGCGCGCGCAACCAGCTCCTGCCGCAGGCCGCCCTCCGCACGGGCTTCTTCATGGACGAGGACTCGCTGCTGGCCTTCAAGCTGGCGGCGGCCAGAGAGTTGGGGCTGCTCGAGACGCGCGACGATGGCCGCGTCTCGGCGGCCCCCGGGGCCGCCGCCTGGCAGAGCGGCCCGCTCGTCGAGCAGGCCCGGGCGCTGCTGGACGCGCTGCTGCGGCTGGCGGAGGGCGCCTGCCCGCCGGTGCACTTTCGCGCCTTGGCCCGCCTCGCGCGCGACGTGCTCCTTGCCGCGCGGCCGGGCGTGTGGATGCCCACCAACGCCTTTCTGGCGCGGCTCGTCTCGCGCTACCTTCTCGAGTTGCTCCAGCGCGAGGCGCCTCAGGCCCAGGAACCGGCCGCCGCGGATGAGGCCCTGTGGCGCTACCCCAGAGCCCTGCGCACCGTTGCGGCCGTGCTCGCCGATGCCCGAGAGCCGCTGCTCCAGGCGCTCAACTATGCTGGGGTGATGGACATCGGGCGATGCGGCGGCCAGTCGTTCGTGGCCGCCTCCCCCCTCGCGCCCATTCTGCTCGGCAGCGCGCCGCTGCCCGCGCCACGCGGGCCGCTCCTGCTCGTCAACCCCGACGCCGAGGTCATCCTTTTCCCCGAGGAAGGCCACCTGGAGTTGCTCCACCGCCTATGCGCCTTTTGCGAGCGCGGGAAGAACGAGGTCACCCTTCACCTTCGCATCACCCAGGAGAGCGTGCAGAAGGCCGTCCTGCGCGGCCTGACCCCCGACGCGATCCTCGCCACGCTGGCCCGGAACAATCGGGCGCCGCTGCCGCAGAACATCGAGTACTCGGTGCGGAACTGGGCCGCCGGCGTGCATCCGGCCAAGGTTTGCACCCTGCACGTGCTCGAGGTCCACTCGGCGGAGGCCCTCGATGCCGCCCTGCGCCTGCCCGAGGTGGCCCCGCTCGTCGTTCGCCGACTCTCCCCCACTGCGGCCGTTCTCTGCGCGCCCCAGCTCGGCCCTGAGGCCGAAGCCGCCCTCAAGCAGTTGGGCATTCACCTGATGTGAGGCCCTTCGGGGTCTGGCGCTCCTGGCTCGGCTGGCTTGGCACAGGGTGTGGCCATTCCTCCTCCTGGCGGGCCTGGCGGTTCCATGGGAGGGCGCGGCCGAGTGCCTGGGGGGGCGCAGCTTGCCCATGCTGTATCAACCCTGTGAGGGGGAGAGTGATACAGCATGGGCAGAAGGGCGAGGATTGGCGATTCTCGCGGCTCCGGCCATGCTGGCTCATCTGCGGGATGAGCCAGCATGGGACGGGGGCGCCCCTGAGATCGTAAGGCGTTGCAATGTATATGGTTATGGGGCGGATACGGCTGGAGCGGCAGCACCCGTCCGACGCTCCGCGGCGGCGGCCGCGTCAGGAGCGCCAAAGCCTGCTGAGCCTCATTCTTTCCTCTCGCGCTTGAGGACCATGAGCACGGAGTCGCGGTCGTCGGCGGAGGTGGCGAATTCGGTGGGCCGTGCTCCGCCCTCTTTGCGCCAGCAGAGCCTCAGCGTGTCGTCCTTCAGCTCGTAGATGCCGAGCGAAGGCTTCTTCTCCGTGCCTGCGACGGACGCGGGCTGAAAGTCAATGGCCTTGGGGGTCTTGGCGGGGTCGAGCTTGATGGTGGCCTTCTCGGCCTCCTGGTCGCCCATCTTGAAGACGAAGGTGTCGTCCTTGATCACGGCGCGGAGGGCCTTGAGCGCGTCGGCCGGCTGCTTCTCGCCGTGTTTCTCGGCGGCCTCGATGGTCCAGGTGCCCTGCATCTTCTGCGCGTCGGCGGGTTCCTCGGCGGCGCCCACGAGCGACACGAGGACCGACATCCACAGCCACTTTGCGAGCACTCGAGGACTCCTTTCGGTGCGGAGTGCGAGGGGGCCACAGCGTTCACGCATAGATGAGGCGGCCCCTGGGCTCAGGGGCGGCGCGGCCAATCTGGCGAGCGGTCTCAAGCCACTCGTCAATGGCCACCTGCGCGTGGGCAAGCGCTTCCTGGTAAGTCGCGCCGTCGGCCATGCAGCCGGGCAGCTCGGGCACTTCGGCCAGGAAGGCGCCGTCCTCGTCGCTCCAGTAGATGATGATCTCGTAACGGCTGTCCATTCCTACTTCTCCAAGCGCAAGCCGTAGCGCAGAATCATGTCCCTGACCTGTTTGACCTGGTACGGTTTGGCGGTCACGCCCCGGGGTTGCAGGTTCAGAATCTCCTCGACGCCATCCATCCAGAAGATGTGATGGTCACCTCGTATCCTGCGAGTGAACCCGAGACGCTACATCAGGGAGCACAGACCGTCGAAAGGGACGTTGGCGTCCCCGCGACGAAGCAGGATGTGTTCGTAGAGCTTCTCATGCCTGCCCATTGGTTGGAGTGTACCTCGCGGCAAGGACGGTGTCAAAAGCCGGAGAACGCCTTGCCCGCGTTCCTACACGTCGCACAGTTCGACGGCCTGCTTGAGGGCGGCGAGCTTGCCGGCGGGGTCCTTGGCCTTGGGCACAAACTCGTGGGCGACGTAGCCCTTGTAGCCGGTCTCGGCGATGATCTTCATGAGCGCCGGCCAGTCGAGGAGCTGCGTGGCGTCGAGGTCGTTGCGGCCGGGGTAGCCGCCGGTGTGGAAGTGGCCGATGGCGTCAATGTTGTCCTTGATGAGCTGGCCGATGCGGTGCTTGGCGACGCGCTTGCCGCCCTCCTCGACGATCTGGGCCTCCATCTCGGCCACGTGGTAGATGTCGTAGAGGATTTTGAAGTTGGGCGAACCGACGGCCTTGACGAGGTCGAAGGCCCACTTCGAGTCATCGCACATGTAGTCCTTGTGGCCCTTGCTATTGAGGTATTCCATGCAGAGGACGACCTTTTTCTCCTCGGCGAAGCCGACGATCTTCTTGAGGCCCTCGGCGCAGTTCTTGAGGCCCTCGTCCTTGGCCATGCCCTGGTTGTTGCCGGAGAAGCAGATGACGTTGGGGAATCCGGCGGCGGAGGTGGCCTCGATGGCGGGGCGGAGGTTTCGGATGAGTTCCTCGTGGTTCTCGGTGCGGTTGAAGCCCTTGGGGATGCTGTTGCAGCTCACCATCGAGCAGGCGAGCCCGTGCTCCTTGAGGGTCTTGAAGTCGCCGGGGCCGAGGAGGTCAATGGCCTGGAGGCCGATCTTCTTGCCGAAGGCGCACAGGTCGGGCAGCGAGATGCCGCCGTAGCACCACTTGCTGGCCGACTGGCGGATGCGGCCCTTGAGCTGGGCGGGGGCATCGGTCTCGGCGGCGCGGCCGAGGCGGGGCAGAATCGTGGCCGCCACGGCGCCCGTTGCCAGCGCCTACCGCCGCGTGACTCTCTGTTTCTCCTCCATCGCATTTCTCCTGTTTTTCTCTGCTCACGCGTCACGCATCACGCGTCACGATCTACACGTCGCAGACGGCGAAGTTGCGTTTCATCGCCGCCACGATGTCCTTGTCCTTGGGGCCGAACTCGTGGCCGACGTAGCCCTGGTAGCCGGTGTCGGCGATGGCGCGCATGACGGCGGGGTAGTAGATCTCCTGCTGGTCGTCCATGTCGCGTCGGCCGGGGTTGCCGCCGGTGTGGAAGTGGCCGATGAGCTTGATGTTCTCGGTGATGGTGCGGATGAGGTCGCCCTCCATGATCTGCATGTGGTAGATGTCGTAAAGCAGGCCGATGGCGGGGGAGTTGACCTGGTTGCAGATTTCGACGCCGAGGGCGGTGCGGTCGAGGAAGTAGCCCTTGTGGTTCACCTTGCTGTTGAGCAGTTCGATGCAGAGGCGCACGCCGGCCTGTTCGAGGGGCTTGGCCACGCGGGGGAGGAACTTGACGCAGTTGTCAATGCACTCTTTCTCGGAGCGTTCGCCGCGGTTGCCGGTGAGCGAGAGCAGGCTCTTGATGCCGTACTTCTGCGCCTTCTCGAGGGCGGCCAGGATGCTGCGCTCCGCCGCGTCCCAGCTCTTCGGGTCCACGAAGCCGCCGCCGGCGCCGAAGATGGCGACCTGCATGCCGGCGTCCTGGATGGCCTTCCAGTGCTGCTCGGGGCCCATCTCGATGGAGGCGAAGCCGATATCGGCCGCGACCTTGATCATCTGGAGCGGGTCGGCGTCCTTCTTGATGTAGCAGCCCCAGGCGAAGCTCTGGCGGATGCGGCGTTTGGGCGGGGGCGGGGCGTCGGCGGCGCCGGCGGCCAAGGGCGCGGCCGCGGCGGCGAAGGCGCCGGCGGCCAGCGCCTCGCGGCGGGTGAGCCCGCGCGGGGAAACGGAATCCACGATGGGTTCTCCTCTCGTGCGCCAAGGGTCGCGGAGGGATCGAGTCTGCGCTCTAGGATAGGGCGGAGGGGGCCGGAAGTCAAGGACGCGGATCGGGCCATCCAGGAGCTTGCCCAAGCGGGCATCCTCCTGCCGCTGGCGACGGCCCGAGTGGGCACCGCGGCCGCCTCGCGCGGGGCCGCCGCGGGCAGTTGATTCCGTCGGCCCCCTGCGCGATACTGAGGAGCACTCCCGGATTGGAGGCCCCCGATGACTCCGTTTTCGCAGTGGCATCCGGTGCTCCAGGCTCTGGCCGGCGGGCTGTTCACGTGGGGCGTGACGGCGGCCGGCTCGGTGCCGGTGTTTTTCACGCGGCGGCTGAACCAGAAGTTTCTCGACGCCATGCTGGGCATGGCGGCGGGGGTGATGATGGCGGCGAGCTACTGGTCGCTGCTGGCGCCGGCCATCGAGATGAGCGAGCGGATGGGCGGCTGCAAGTGGCTGCCCGCCGTGGTCGGCTTCCTCGCCGGGGCGGCGGTGTTGCGGGTGTTCGACGCCCTGCTGCCGCACCTGCACCCCGATCTGGCCGACACGCCGGGCGCGGCCGAGGGCCTGAAGAGTCGCTGGCGCCGCTCGATCCTGCTGGTGATGGCGATCACGCTGCACAACATCCCCGAGGGGCTGGCGGTGGGGGTGGCGTTCGGCGCGATCCCGCACCTGACGGCCGGCGGCATGTCGCCGGCGGCGGCGCTGGGCGGGGCCATTGCGCTGGCCGTGGGCATCGGGCTCCAGAACTTCCCCGAGGGCATGGCCGTGGCCTTCCCGCTGCGGCGCGAGGGGCTGTCGCCCGCGCGGTGTTTCTGGTACGGCCAGCTCTCGGCCATCGTGGAGCCGATCGGCGCCGTGCTCGGGGCGGGCCTCGTGCTGCTCGTGCGGCCGATTCTGCCCTACGCGCTGGCCTTCGCGGCCGGCGCGATGATCTTCGTCGTGGCCGAGGAGCTGATCCCCGAGGCCCAGCGCGAGGGGAACACCGACCTCGCCACCATGGGCGTCATCGGCGGCTTCGCCATCATGATGTTCCTCGATGTGGCGTTGGGATGAGAGGCGTGACGCCTGATGCGTGAGAAGGCCCGGGGCCGCCATGGCCCTCCCTGGTCACGCGGCACGGGTCACGCCTGCGGCATGAACCTGTGCTGAAAGGGACGGCTGTTCAATGGACCTGAGGCTTTTTCTGGTGACGTTTGGCGCGATCTTCCTGGCCGAGCTGGGCGACAAGACGCAGCTCGCGACGATGAGCTTCGCGGCGGGCAACCGCCACGCGCTGTGGCTGGTCTTCGGCGCGTCGGCCCTCGCGCTCGTCACCACGAGCGCCCTGGGCGTGCTCGCGGGCAGCGTGGTGGCGCGGCTGGTGGACCCCCGGCACGTCAAGATCGCGGCGGGCGTGCTCTTCATCCTCATCGGGCTGGCCACGCTGGCGCTGCCCGACAGGAAGCGCGAGCACGCCTTCGAGCGCCTGCACGGCGAGCTCGAGCGCTACGTGGTGGTCGAGCAGTGCAAGACCTGCGCGAAGTTCCAGGGCTTCCTCCGCGAGCTGGCCGAGCACGACCACCCCGAGCTGCGCCGCATCGTCCGCCGATTGCGCGTGCCCGCCGACGATCGCCACGATGCCCTGGGCTGCAAGGACTGCTCGACGGACCGCCTGCGCGCGCTCTTCGCCGACGAGCGCGCGAAGGCGCGGCCGCCGGCCTAGACGGCACGCCACGGTTTCCGATCGCAGCGCCCGCGACGAGGGGGCTAAGGAGCTTGTGGGCGGGGCGTTTCTGCCCCGCGGGGCGCGGAGGCCCCGCCCGCAACGGCAGCGAATCGCAGCGCGCTGCCCGGCCGGCTCACTCGCGGTAGGCCACCAGATCGTTCGCATACTTCAGCGCGTAATCGAACGGCAGGTAGCCGTAGCCCTGGTCGCCCCAGGTGGCGCCCCAACTGTTGCGGAAGATGAAGTAGCCGCCGCCGGGGAACGCCGGGTCCTTGCGGTAGCCCACGATCGCCACCGAGTGGCCGTCCACGCAGTCCACATTCCGCTGCTGCGGCACGGCCATCACGTCCACGCCGTTGATGTTCACGGTCTGGAAGAGGCCCGGCTTGGGCCACCACATGCCGATGGCCACGGGGGTGTTCTTCTCGAGGTAGATGAAGACGTTGTAGAGCTGGCCCATCGTGGCGCCCGTGTTGGCGTTCCAGGGCTTGATGAAGTCGGCGCTGAAGCGCATCCACTTCTTCGCCACGTCCATGTAGACCTGCGGCACTTTGTACTTGGGGTCGAACGTGGCCTTGTAGGGCACGAGGGCCTCGGGGTAGGTGCCCCACTTCTGGTAGCCGAGGTCCAGATTGCTGAAGAAATCGCCGTCCACCATCTTGCCCGTCACGAGGTTGGCCGCGTAGTTGAGGTATTCCTCCGACAGGTCGCGGAAGTTGAGGTTCTTGCGCGTGGCGTACATGTATTCGAGGAGGAAGGTCATGGCGTGGACGGAGCAGGTGCCACGGCCGCCCTGGTCGCGAAGCTGGAGGCCGAGCTTCTGGATGGTGGGCCGCAGGTCCTCGTTCGGAAGCTGGAAGAGGGGGCCCTTGGTGACCTTGAACTGGGCGGGGTGAGGGGTGACGGCGACGAATCGCTGGGCCATCACGGCCCGCGCCAGCACGGTGGGCGGCGTGAACGTCTCCACCACGGCGGCCGTGGGCGGCGGCGTCTGGCCCAGAGCCTCGACCACGTTGGGCGACACGACGGCTGGTCCGGGGCCGGCCGCGGCGCCGGCGGGCGTCAGCTCCAGCAGGTCCAGGCCCACCAGCAGCCCGGTCGCGCGCGGGTCCTTGCCCACGACGTCGAGCGAAAGGGCGTTCGCGCCGGCCTGGAGGGCCGCGACGCCGAGGGCCACCTTGCCGCTGTGGGCGACGCGGGCGTCGTAGCCGTTGAAGGGCGCGCCGACGTTGACCTGGTTGATCGCCACCTGCACGATGCCGTAGTCCGGCGCCCGGGTGAAGCAGGCGGCCACCGCGTAGTTGCCCGCCGCGGGGGCCTGGATGCGCGTGCTCAGGCGCGCGCCGATCTGCGTGGGCGCCCAGAAGAGCTGCGCGCCCCCGCTCCACGACGCCCCGAAGGGCGCCATCTGCTGCACCGACGCCTGGCCGTTCGTCGTGCCCAGTTGCCCGGCCAGCGCCTCGCCCTCGATCACGATCGCGTTGCCGCCCGGCGCCGGCTTGGGCAGCACGCGGCCCCACGGCAACTGCGCCGCGAGGGCCTCTCCGAACACCACCAGACACACTACGCAGGCCAGAGTCCGACTGCCGTTCATGGTCAGGCTCCCTTCCTGACCCGGCCCGCTGGCCCGTCCGCTCCTTCAATAGGAGTCTAGCGCCGCTTCCGGCCGCCTGCAACACTTTTCGGCGTGTTGCGGCGCCGCGTGTCGCGTGGTAGAATCCGAAGGCCAACTGGCAGGAGGCGTGGGATGTCGGAAGAAGGGCCGCCAAGCCGCGATGCGGCGGAACTACTGCGCCGCCCGCCGCGCGGAGAGCGACAGCGATGAATGACCGAATCTCCTTCCTCCGCGAGCGGGCGCTGACGAGCCGCTACGTCGCCGACCCCGACTGGAAGCGGCTGCGGGAGGAGTCCCTCGCGCAGACCGAGGGCGAGCCGGCGGTGGTGCGCGAGGCCAAGGCCCTTGCCCACTACTGGCTCCACCGCCCCATCGCCATCCACGAGGGCGAACTGCTCGTGGGCGCGCGGGCGGGGCTGATCTACGGCGCGGAGCGCTCGAAGGCGCAGTCGTTCGGCCGCCAGCGCTTCGAGCCCTGGTGGCCGATGCCCGACCACGTGGCCGCCCTCATCCGCGAGGGCGTGCTCAGCCCGGCCGGCAACCACACCACGCTCGACTACGACGCCGTGCTCTCGGGCGGCTTCCACGGCCTGATCGCCCGCATCGAGGAGCGCAGGGCGCGTCTCGCTCCCGACGCAGCCGCAAGCGTCCCGCTTGCGAAGCGCGCGCCCAGCGACGAGCCGCGGGCCTTCCTCGACGCCCTGCGCCTCGTGGCCGAGGGTTACATCGCCTTCTGCCGCCGCCACGCCGACCTGGCGGAGACCCTCGCCGCGCAGCACGAGTCCTGTCATTCCGAGCTCGTCGAGGAACCTTTCGAGAGAGGAGACCGAGGCAAGGGAGCCGACTCCGTTGCCGGAGCCAGCTCCCCTGAAAGGCGCTTCGACGCGCTCAGCATGGCAGAGCGCCGGTGCGAGCTGCTCACCATCGCCGCCCACTGCCGCCGCGTGGTGGCCGAGCCGCCGCGCACCTTCTGGGAGGCCTGCCAGGCCGCCTGGTTCGCGTTCCTCTTCGCGCCCGACGCCCCGGGCCGCGTGGACCAGTATCTCTGCCCCTTCTATCGCCGCGACATCGCCGCGGGCACGCTCACGCCCGAGTTCGCCCGCGAGCTGCTCGCCTGCCTGTGGCTCAAGGTCTTCGAGTTCATGGGCGCCGAGGCCGCCGTCGCCGCCCACCAGCACCTCACCCTCGGCGGCACCCGGGCCGACGGCGCCGACGTCTCGAACGAGCTGACCTGGCTGTGCCTCGACGTGACCGAGGAGCTGCGCCTCCAGCGCCCGCAGGTGGGTCTCCGCTGCCACGCGGCCACGCCCCCCGCGCTCCTGCGCCGCGCCGTGCGCGTGCTGAGAACCCACGCCGGCAACCCCGACTTCTGCAACGACGAGCAGATCGTGCCCGCCCTCGTCCGCCTCGGCGTCGCGCCCGAGGACGCGCGCGACTTCTCGCTCTCCGGCTGCCACGAGGTGATCGTCACCGGCAAGGCCCAGATGGGCGCCGTCGAGGGCTTCCTCAACCTGCCGAAACTGCTGCGCGTCGCCCTCGGCCTCGAGCCCAAGCTGCCGCCGCCCCGCGACCCCGCCGCGCTCGACTCCTTCGAGAAGCTCTGGGCCGCCCTCGAGGAGGCGATCGACGCCGCGGTGGCCGGCGCCCACGCCTTCTCGCTCGACCGCGACCGCCGCCAGGCCGAAATCCCCGGCGGCATCCTCACCGCTTCGCTCGTGACCAGCGACTGCATCGAGGCCTGCCGCGGCTACACCCAGGGCGGCGCCCGCTACAACTTCTGCAACTGGGACGCCATCGGCCTCGCCAACCTGGCCGACGCGCTCGTCGCCATTCGCCGCCTGGTCTACGACGAGCATGTCCTCACGCTCGCCGAGCTGGCCGAGGCCCTCCGTACCAACTGGGACGGCCGCGAGGGGCTGCGCCAGCGCATCGTGAACCGGATGCCCCGCTTCGGCAACGACGAGCCCGAACCCGACGCCCTGGCCGCCCGCATCCTCGAGCGCCTCGAGGCCATTCTCGCCCGCCGCACGCCTTTCCGCGGCGGGCGCTACACCCTCGGCACCCTCGCCGGCGGCGAGAACATGCACGTCGAGTTCGGCCGCCTCACGGGCGCCACGCCCGACGGCCGCCGCGCCGGCGAGCCGCTGGCCGACAGCCTGGCCGCCGCCCAGGGGCGCGACCGCCGCGGCGTCACGGCCATGCTCAACTCCGTCGCCAAACTGCCCCACCGCCTGCTCCCCACGTCGGTGTCGGTGAACGTCAAGCTCGACCCCGCGCTGCTGGAGTCCGACGCCGGCGTCGAGAAGGTCGCCGCCCTGATCGCCGCGCACTTCGCGGCCGGCGGCCAGCAGCTTCAGTTCAACTTCGTCAACCGAGCGATGCTGCTCGAGGCCCGCCGCTGCCCCGAGAAACACGCCGGCCTGATGGTGCGCGTGGCAGGCTACTCCGCCCCCTTCATCTCCCTGTGGGAGGATCTCCAGGACGAGATCATCGCCCGCACCGAGCACCGCGCGTGAGGGCGGCCGGGGCCTGTCTCCGCCCTCCGCCTGGTCCGAAGGCCAGATGCCCGTCCCGCCCACCTGCCCGGGCCCCGTGGCGCCCTCTCTCCTCTGCGAGGCCGGGCGGTGTGCCCCACTCTCTCGACTCGCGGGGAGGGGGCCGACCCGTGCGCGCGAGGCGCCATATGGCCTTGA
The DNA here is from genome assembly GCA_035384565.1 of Planctomycetota bacterium. Lineage (NCBI taxonomy): Bacteria > Pseudomonadati > Planctomycetota > Planctomycetota bacterium. The sequence goes on from DAOOIT010000075.1 coordinate 20,950, forward strand.
CACGGGAACGGCGGGAGCGTAGGCTTAGGGAAGCAATGGCCTGTTGACTTCTGCATGGGCAATGCAAAGAGGCGACACGGGGCGTTCCGGGCCTGACGAAGCCGAGCAATCTCTCCTCGCGCGCAGCCCACGAGAGAGCTCCCGGCTTCGCTCGGCGTGGCCGCCCGTTGCATCGCCGATGCACAGGCCGGTCTGGAGAAGGACGCAGGGGCAGCCATGCGCGGGGTGATGCGGTTCGCCATTCTCCTGCCCGTGACCGTTCTGCTGCTCGCCGCCATCGTGTGGGCCGTGGGGTTCGAGGAGACGGCGAAGCAGGTGCGGCTCGCGGGCCTGCCGGCCTTCGCGTCGGTGGGCGGCCTCTCGCTGCTGTTCATCATCGCGCAGTCGCTCGCCTGGCTGCTGCTGAACCGCCCCGTGGGGCACCGCGTGCGGTTCCGCACCCTGGTCGAGGCCACCACGGTGGGCCAGGCGGGGAACATCATCACGCCTTCGACCTACCTGGGCGGCGAGCCGCTGCGGGTGGCCTACGTGGGCAAGATGGCGGGCCTGCCCTACCCCCAGGTCGCGGGCACGGTGCTGCTGTGCAAGTATCTGGAGCTGCTGAGCTTCATGCTGCTCTTCGGCTTCAGCGCGGTGGTGGCCGCCCTGGAGTACAAGGACGTGTTGTTCCGGCCGCCCAACCTGGTGGGCGGGATCGCCATCGTGACGGTGGCCGGCCTGCTGCTGGGGTTCTGCGGCCTGCTGTGGGTGTCGCTGTGGCGGCGCTGGCGGCCCTTGACCCAGATGGTGCGCGCGCTGGCCCGCGCGCGCCCGCTGCGGCGCCTCGTGGCGCGGCTGTGGCATCGGGTGGCCGAGATGGAGGACCAGACCTCGCGCGTGTTCTGCGAGGAGGGCCGGACCTCGTTCTCGGCCTTCGGGATGATGCTCGCCTCGCACGCCATCGTGTTCGCCAAGCCCCTGGCCTTCTTCCTGCTCGGCGGGCGGCTGCGCCTCGGGCTGGGCGAGCTGTGCCTGATCTTCGCGGCCGGCCAGCTCCTGCTGGCCGTGCAGCTCACCCCGAGCGGCGTGGGCATGCTCGACGGCGGCCTGATCGCGGTGTTCGCGCTGCTGGGCTATAACACGGCCGCCCACGCGGCCATGGCCATGGCCTATCTGCTCTGCCTGCGGCTGTGGGACGTGGCTGTGATCGGCATCGGCGCGCTGCTGGCGGCGCGCGTGGGGGCGCGCTTTCTCATCGCCAAGCCCCCGCCCCTCGTGGGCGCGGGCGCCTGCGAGAAGCCGGGGGTCGGAGGGGCGGCACCATGAGAGTCCGCGGCGCCATCTGGCGGACCCTTCTCGCCCTCGCGGCGCTGGCCATCGGCGGCGCGCCCGGGCGCGGGCGCGCGGCCGAGGGCGCCGCGCCCGACGGGCCGGGCGCCGAAACCCCGAAGCCGAAAGGCAAGGGGCCCTCCCGCGAGACCCTCAAGCTGCGCACGCTCAAGGACGGCATCCCCATCGTCGGCCTGCGCGTGAAGGCCGAGGCCGCCGCCGAACACGGCGTGCCCGTGGGCACCTGCCTCGAGGTGCGGCGCGGCAACCGCCTCGCCGGCTACGCCGAGATCGCCAAGTTCGAGGACAACTGGCCCTGCCTCACCTTCCTCCTCGGCTCGGGCCGCGCCGAGGACGACCTGCTGCCGGTCACGGCCCCCGTGCCCTACGTGCAGCTTCTCACCGACGAGCGCGACGCCCTCGAGGCCAAGGAGCTCAAGGCCCTCCTCGCCGACCGCCTCGTGGTGGCCGAACTGAGCGACCGAATCGCTCTCGACCCCCGCTGCACCGCGCGCATCGTGATCCTGCACGGCGGCATCTTCTTCATGGGCGGCGACCCCATCGCCCAGCCCTTCGCCCGCGAAGGCCACCTCGTGATCGTGGACACCCTGGCCTACTCGCACATCAAGGGCGAGGTGGCCGACGAAACGAAGTTCAAGGAGCCCACCACCCTGCGCACCGTGCGCGAGGAGGGCTTCACCATCGGCTTCCCCCCCGAGTCGCGCATCCCCTGGTACGGCAAGAAGGGCAAAGGCTACGTGGCCCGCTACATCGCCGGCATCCCCCAGGCCGACCAGGCCGAAAAACTGCTCGCCACCGACGCCTCGACCAAGAACTCCGCCCTGCTCGAAGTGGACCTCGGCGGCCGCCTGGCCGTGATGGACCTGATCACCCCCACCGGGCGCGCCGGCCGCGACCCCGGGGCGAAGAACAAGCTCATCTTCGCCGCCCGAGCCCTCGGCTCCGGCCCCCGCTACGCCCGCTACCTGCCCAGCAAGCCCGAATACGACGACGTGCTCAAGTGGTTCGACGACCTCGCCGAAAAGCACAAGGACAAGCTCGCCAAAGCCTTCGAGGGCGGCGCGGGCAAGAAGGAAGACTTCATCTACAGCTACACCCTGGGCGCCAAGGACGGGCCCCTCATCGTCCTGGCCGGCGCCCTGCGCGGCACACACTGGCTCGGCTCCGCCGCGCTCCTCCGCCTCGCCGAAGTCCTCCTCGACAACCCCGAGAACGACCCGAAGATCGACTGGCTCCTCGAGCGCACCCGCATCAGGATCCTCCCCATCCTCAACGTCCACGGCTACCGCCACAACCAGGACCCCAACGAGAACGGCGTGGACCTGGACCGCAACTTCGCCTATCAATGGGACGAGTATGCCGACAAGAAGGCCCGCGGCCGCGAGGCATTCTGCGAGGAGGGCTCGGTCGTCGTCCGCAACACCGTCGAGAAGGAGAAGGCCGCCGCGTTCCTCGAGATCAGCGTGGACGACTACGACGCCGGCTACCGCTTCGTGCGCGCCCGCGACGGCTCCGCCGCCCACCAGGCGCTCCTGCACGGCCTCGTGAGCGTGCTCAACGCCCGCCTGCGCTACCGCTTCGTTGTCGGCGACCAGATGCTCCAGCTTCGCGTCACGCGCGACGCCGAGCGCCCCTCCGCCGCCAACTGGGCCGGCTCCAAGGGCGTCCTGGCCGCCAGCCTGCGCATCTGCGGCGACGGCGAGGACAGCATCACCAACCAGGACGTCGCCGTCGAGGCCTGCCTCCTGTTCGCCCAGGCCGCCGCCCTCTCGCTCGAGAAGCCCGAGCCCCCGCCCGAACCGCCCAAGAAGGCCCCGAGGCCGCCCGCCGCCAAGAAGAGCAGCAAGTAGGGCGACCCTGGCCCCACCGCGCCGGAACGCTTCGGCGCACCACCTGGGAAGCCCCTGCCTCCGGGAGCCAACGGGAGTTGGCAAGAGCGCTTCGCCGAAGCGTGAGCTTCGCAACCAGCGGACCATCCCGCCCATACCTGCTCACCGCCCGAGCAGGCGCAGTATGGCCGGAGCCGCCTGAATCGCCCATTCTCGCCCCTCTACCCATACTTGCTCACTTCTTCTCCCACAGGGATGAGCAAGTATGGACGCATGCCCCTGGCCCCAGCGACCCCGCCGACGGCGCCCGAGTGGAATGGCGAAAAGACAAGGCAACGCCGCCTGAAGGCTGGACTCCGAACGAGTCCATAACCCGTTGGTAATCCAGCACTTAGGCGGTCTTCTCTTCTGGTGGGCGAGTGACTGGTTGCCTTAGCTTCACGCCATTCGTGACAGGCGCGCTTGTCCCTTGCCCGCTTGCTGGCGCGCTTGCTCATGGCCCCTCGCTTGCCCCTTGCTTGAGGCGATGCTCGCTTTCGCCTTGCGGTTGTCTCTCTGACCAATGGGGGGACGGGCTAGCGTCAGAGATCATGGCGCTTTCGCGCGAAAACGCCACACTCCCCGCTTGCTTGAGGCTATGCGCCCCTTTGCCCTCTGGTTGTCTTTCCGACCAACAGACGGATCGGCGAGCGGAAGAGACTATGGCTCTTTCGCGCGAAAGCGCCATAGCCTCTCCTCGCCACGATCCTCGCCAAGGTGCAACCCCTTGAGGGCCTTCAGTGCCTGGACGCCATCGGGCGCAGCCGCCGATGAGCCGATGATGGCCGACGGCCGCCGCGGGCCGCGGAGGCCCCGCCCACAGGACAGAACCGGTTCAGCTATCTCGAGAGCCGCGTGCCGCCTCGGCATGGCAGCCCATTCCACTTGCACGGCCGATCGAGCCACCGATTCCCTGGGGGCAGACCTCAGGCCGCCTTCCTTGTTGACCTGCCAGGAGTCCGGTGGTATACTCCCACCAGGGTTCGTGTGAGACGCTTAGCCCAAGTTCGTCAGTGAGGACGATTTTCGGGCGATTTTTCGGGGGGCACCCC
>DAOOIT010000076.1 GCA_035384565.1 Planctomycetota bacterium
CAATTCGGGACATGGGCCGGCCGTGGTGGAGGTGAAAGGCACGCGACTCGCCCTGGGTCGCGGCATGGCCCTCCAGATTCGAGCGGAGTGACGCATGGCCTGCCATCCCGACGCCCCCGGCCGCCCGCCCGAGCGCGCGGCGGCCGGCGCCATCGTGGTCGCGCTCGCCGGCAACCCCAACTCCGGCAAGACCACGCTCTTCAACAACCTCACCGGCGCCCGCCAGCACGTGGCCAACTACCCCGGCGTCACCGTCGAGCGCAAGGAGGGCACGTGCACCCACAAGGGCCGCCGCATCCACGTCATTGACCTGCCCGGCACCTACAGCCTCACCCCCTACTCGGTCGAGGAGGTCGTCGCGCGCGACGTGCTCACCGAGGAGCGGCCCGACGTGGTGGTGGACGTGGTGGATGCCTCGAACCTCGAGCGGAACCTCTACCTGACGGTTCAGCTCGTGCAGCTCCGCGTCCCGCTGATCCTGGCGCTGAACATGGCCGACCTCGCCGAACGGCGGGGCCACGCAATCAACTACCAGCGGCTGAGCGAGCTGCTGGGCGCCCCCGTGGTGCCCACGGTGGGGCACAAGGACCGCGGCACTCAGGAGTTGCTCGACGCGATCGTGGCGCTGGCCGACGACCCCCAGCGGCCCGCGCCCGTGGAGGTGTCGTACGGGCGCGAGATTGACGAGGAACTGAACAAGCTGGTGCCGCTGATCCAGACGGCGCCCGAGCTGGCCAGCCACTACGACCCGCGCTGGCTGGCCCTCAAGCTGCTCGAGGACGACTCGATCATCCGGACGCGGGTCGAGCAGGGGGCCCCCGACGCCGCGGGCCTGCTGGCGGCGGCCGCCGCCTCGCGCCACCACCTTCAGACGGTCTTCGGCGACTCGCCCGAGATCGTCATCGCCGACCGCCGCTACGGCTTCATCTCCGGCGCCTGCCAGGAGGCCGTGGTCAAGACCGTCGAGGCGCGCCACACGGCGTCCGACCGCATTGACGGCCTGATCCTCCACCGCGTGCTCGGCGTGCCGATCTTCCTGCTCCTCACCTACCTCGTCTTCCAGTTCACCTTCACGGTCGGCGAGGCGCCCACAGGCTGGGTCGAGGCCCTCTTCGCCTGGCTCGCAGAGTCGGTCGCGCAGCTCTGGCCCAAGGCGGCCGACAGCGCCGTGCGCTCGCTGCTGTGCGACGGCATTCTCGGCGGCGTGGGCGGGGTGCTGGTGTTCGTGCCTTACATCATTCTGCTGTTCCTGGCCATTGCCGTGCTCGAAGACACGGGCTACATGGCCCGCGCGGCGTTCCTGATGGACCGCGTGATGCACAAGATCGGCCTGCACGGCAAGAGCTTCATCCCCATGCTCGTAGGCTTCGGGTGCAACGTGCCGGCCATCCTGGCCACGCGCACGCTCGACACGCGGCGCGACCGCCTCACCACCATCCTGGTGCTGCCGCTGATGAGCTGTAGCGCCCGGCTGGTGATCTACACAGTGCTCGTCGCCGCGTTCTTCCCCAACCGCGTGCTCGTGCGGCTGGGGTTCCTGACGGTTCGGCTCCAGCCCGTCATCCTCTTCGGCCTCTACGCGCTCGGCGCCCTGCTCGCCATCGGGGGGGCCAAGCTGCTGCGGGCCACCGTGCTCCGCGGCGAAACCCACCCCCTCGTCATCGAGCTCCCGCCCTATCGCGTGCCCACGCTCCGCGGCCTGGCCATCCACGTGTGGGAGCGCTCCTGGCTCTACATCAAGAAGGCCGGCACCGTGATCCTCGGCATCTCGATGGTCCTGTGGTTCCTCACCAGCTACCCGAGGAAGCCGCGTTACGACCAGGACTACGCGGCCCGCGAGCAGCGCGCCGCGGCCGCCTACGTCCAAGCCATGGAGAGCCTGGCCCCCGCGCTGGGCCTCGCCGCCCCCGATGCCGGCCTCCTCCGGCGGCTGGGTCTGGCCGATCTGGCCCTCGAGACGGCCCGCGATCAGCATTTCGAGCACGAGCCCGGCTTCCGGGCCGCCGCCGAACGCTACGCTGCCGAGATCGCGGAACTGCGCCAGGGCCCCGCAGGCGACCGGATCCAGCGGTTCCTCGACTTGCGCGACGAGGTGGCCGCCATCCGCGCCCGCTTCGACCAAGCCGCCGAGCACCACGGCGCCCACGAGGGGTCGCCCGCCCACTTCGTGCTCCTGCACAAGATGGAGCGCGAGCTTGCCAGCGTCAAAGAGCGCGCGCCCGACGGCTACGAGGCCGCCGTGAAGTGGCTCGACGATATCCGGCCCGCCTGGGAGGCCGAGCGCCAGGCCATCCGCCACGGCCAGGCGGCGGAGGACATCGCCTGGTCGGCGGCGGGCCGCATCGGCCGGCTCGTCGAGCCGCTGATCCGCCCGCTCGGCTTCGACTGGAAGATCGGCACGGCCCTCCTCGGCGCCTTCGGCGCACGCGAGGTCTTCGTCGCCCAGATGGGCATCATCTACGCCGTCGGCTCGGGCGAGGAACACGTCGAGGCCCTCCGCGAGCGCCTGCGGGCCGACTACTCGCCGCTCGTGGGCTTCTGCGTAATGCTCTTCTGCCTCATCAGCCTGCTGTGCCTGCCCACGCTGGCCGTGACCCGCCGCGAGACGGGCAGTTGGGGATGGGCCGCGTTCCAGCTCGGCAGCCTCACCGGCCTCGCCTATGTCCTCACGCTGGCCACGTACCAGATAGGTCGCCTCATCGGGTTGGGTGGGTAGGCGATCTGGGCCTGTTTATCATTATATGACACTGATAAAACCAAGTGCGCCAATGACTTGCACTCGCCCCATGAAAAACCGCCTAGAATGGCCTCTGCGACGTTCCGGAGGGGCCATTGGGCTCCTGATACCTTCGACCACTCGGGAGGGGAGCGGAGTTGCCATAAGTCCAGTCAACGGAAACACTTCAGGAAACCAGTCGCGACGGCGGAGTCTCGACGCCGGAGGCCCCAAATCGCATTTCTGGCTGTCAGCGTTTCCAGACACCCCAGCGCCCCCATGCAGGCAATCGCGCTTCACAAACGCCCCGTCGCGGTGTATGATGAGGAGGGATCGCGGGGAGCTTCGATCAGGCCGTAGTCAGGAGAGCGGCCATGAGGGCGCGTCGGCTTCTCACCGGGGCATTGGCGTTGGCGCTCGCAGCGGGCGCGGGTTGCTCTCGGCTGCTCCGGGGGCAGGACGTTGGGCCCCAGGCGCCTGAGCCCACCGTCGAGCCCGCCGTCCCGAAGGGCCTTCTGCCCTTCGGCCGCGACGACGGCATAGATGTGCCGGCCACCATCCGCGGCAAGGTGGTCAAGGTGGATAAGCTGGTCGGCGTCGCGGTCATCAACGTGGGCGAGTTGCAGGGCGTGAGGCCGCGCTACGCGTTCCTCGTCTCGCGCGAAGGCAGGTTCCTCGGCAAGCTCGTGGTCGAGGAGACGTACGACGACCTGTCGGCCTGCCGCTACGGCAAGACGATGCTGGGCCACGTAGAGGTGGGCGACGACGTGGCGACCAAGGCCGGGCCCGAGTGAGGACGGGAGCATGCCGGTGAGGGCCGCGCGGGCAGCTTGCTTGTGGGGTGCCGCCGTCATCCTGGCCGGCGGCGCCGGCGCGCCCGGGGCCGCCCGTTGTGGGGAAACCGCCGTGACGAAGATCGTGGCGCTGGGCGATTCGACGACAAACTGCGTCAAGAAGGCGGGAGTGACCGAGGAGACGGCGTGGCGGACTCTGCTCGCCGCCGGCCTGACGAAGCGCCTCGGACGGCCCATCGAGGTGGTGAACGCGGGCGTGGATGCCGACACGGCGCCGCTTGCGCTCCAGCGCCTCGAGCGCGACGTGCTGGCCCACCGGCCCGCCTGGGTGGTGGTGATGCTGGGCACGAACGACGCCGGCTTCTTCCGCCCGCCCAACGGCGTGGCCGACACGCCGCGGGTGGCGCTCGCGGACTTCGAGGCGGCCCTGCGCGAGATCATCCAGCGAGTTCGCAAGGCGGGCGCGGGCGTGGTCCTGTGCACCTCGGTGCCCATGAGCGCCCACTATGGCCTCCGCAACCTCCCCGCCTACGAGAAACACGGGCTGAATTACCTGGTGAAACAGTATGCCGAGGTCACGCGGCGCCTCGCGAAGGAGTTCAGCCTGCCCCTCGCCGAGGTTCACGAGGCGTTCGAGAAGCACCCCGAGCGCGACGCCTTCGTCCCCGACGGCATCCACCCCGACCCCCGCGGCCAGCGGCTCATCGCCGACACGATCCTGCCCGTGCTCGAGCGGGCGCTGGCAGCCACCGCCGCGAGCCCGTAGAGGGCCGCGCCCTCTGGGCCTTGGGTGATGGCCGCGGCAGGCGCCGGCGCCGCCGCGCCCGCCCGCGCAGCGATTGTGATTGACACGGAGCGCCCGTTCTCCGTATAATTGCTGCCCGTTGGGATGACTTCCGACGGGTGGTCACACACTGGAGACTGCGATGAGAAGCGGACGTCGTTGGGTGGGCCTGGCGGGCCTGGTGGCGATGGTGGCGTGCGCGGGGTGCTGCAGCACCTACATGAAGAACAGGGGCCGCGACGCGGCGGACATCATGGACGTGGGCGTCACCCTCACGAAGCAGCCCCATCTGGCTTTCTACCCCGGCGATTACTTCAACCTGACGCCCATGGGGTTCAGCTGCGTGAAGGGCAGCTACCATGGGCTGTGGGAAGGCAAGTGGTGCTCGAAGCCCATCGAGGACCGGGCCTGGGGCGTCATCGCCTGGGGCAGCCAGAGCCTCACCGTGGGCGACTTCAACGCGCAAGACCCGCGTCAGTTCTGGCCCGACAAGATCGCGGCGCTCAAGGCCGCCAACAAGCCGCTCCCGACCGAGCCCGCGTGGTACAATGTCGGCTTCCTGCGCCTGGCCTGCCACGGCAACCGGCCGCCCTATCCCGATTCCCTCTCCTGCCGCCGGAACATCCACATCGGCTGGGTCGGCCTCTGGGCCTCGATGCACTTGCCCGAGATCGTTGACTTCTTCGCTGGCTGGCTCGGCTGCGACCCGCAGAAGGACGACCTCGTAGCCGCCGCGACCCCGCCGGCGCCCGAGAAGAAGTAGCTTCTCGCCGCCCCTCCCCGAGCGCAGCGGACACAGGACCGGAGTCCTGCCGTGTCAGAGACTGTCTATGGACTCTGTGAGAACTGCAAGGAGCGCGCTCCGGCCAGCCACCTCGTGCGCGACGGCAGGGTCTACATCCGCAAGGTCTGCCCGAAGTGCGGCCCGTCCGAGCGCCTCGTGAGCACCGACGCCGCCACCTGGCAGGCCAAGCGCGACCTCTGGCACTACGACCCCGAGGCCGTGGGCCCCTGCGCCATCAACTGCCTCGAGTGCGCTCACGCCCACCACCCGCGCATGGTCTTCCTCGACGTCACGAACCGCTGCAACATGAACTGCCCCATCTGCATCAACAACACCCCCAGCATGGGCTTCCTCTTCGAGCCGCCCCTGGAGTACTTCGACAAGGTGCTCGCCGGCCTCGCCGCCCTGGACCCAAAGCCCACCATCCAGCTCTTCGGCGGCGAGCCCACCGTGCGCAAGGACCTCTTCGAGATCATTGACCTGTGCCGCAAGCACGGCCTGCGCGTGCGCATCGTCACCAACGGCCTCAAGCTGGCCGACGAGGAGTACTGCCGGAAGCTCTGCGCGACCAAGGTGCCCGTGCTCATCGCCTTCGACGGCCGCGACCCCGCCATCTACGACCGCCTGCGCAAGAACCCCGGCGCCGCCGCGAAGAAGCTCAAGGCCCTCGAAAACCTCCGCAAGTACAGCACCCGCAAGAACACCCTCATGACCTGCGTCGCCCGCCACATCAACGACGCGCACATGGGCGACCTCATCCGCTTCGCCCACGACGGCCGCGACTACATCACCGCCCTCCACCTCATCCCCCTCACCGAGACCTGGAAAGAGGGCGAGTTCGAGACCGACGTCCACACCACCATCGAGGACGTCGAGCACATCATCGGCGAGGCCCTGCCCGACGAGCGGGTGGAGTTCGTGCCCGCCGGCCTCGGCTACAAGCTCGACACCTTCACCCGCTTCTTCACCCCCACCCGCCTCACCTTCGGCGGCGTGCACCCCAACTGCGAGTCCATGACGCTGCTCCTTTCGGACGGCGAGCGCTATCACGCCCTGAGCCACTACCTCAAGCTGCCCCTCCACGAGGTGGCCGAGCAGATCGTCACCCTCGCCGAGCGGCTGGGGCCGGACCTCGAGCGTCTGGATACCAGCCGCTTCTGGCCTCGGCTGCGCGGCCAACTCCGCGTGGTGCGCGCCCTGTGGCGGCCCGCGCGCCAGGCGCTCGACTTCCGCCGCATCTTCAAGGGCCGCCCCTTCTTCACCGTGCTGCGCATCCTCGGCAGCCTCGCCCTCGGGCGGAGGCCCAAGGAGGTGTTGCGCCGCCACACGCGCATCCAGGATGCCCTGCGCATGATCGTGCTGCCGTTCGAGGAGTACCACTCGATTGACGGCGCGCGCCTCCAGAACTGCACCGCGGGCTTCGCCTTCGAGGACCCCGACACGGGCGACGTGCGCACGATCCCTGTCTGCTCGTTCTCGCTCTACAAGACCGACATCCAGCGCAAGCTGGCCGCCAAGTACGCCGCGGCCTCGGCGCGTAATGAAACCGCCGCGGCGAACGTCTGATCGCTCGGAAACCGCCCATCGCCCAGGAGGCAATTCCCGTGGCCTTCCAGGATGAAGTGGCCGACCTGTGCCAGGCCTGCTGCGACCTCGCCGAGGGCATCACCATCTCCACCGTGCGCAAGCGCGTCATCGGCGTCGAGCGCAAGGTGCCCCTCCACGACGGCCGCCAGATCACCTACGTCAACTTCGACAACGCGGCCACCACCCCGCCCCTCGAGTCGGTGCTCACCTGCTCGCGCATGTTCCTCGAATGGTACGGCAGCGTGCACCGCGGCAGCGGCCTCAAGGCCCAGATCTCCACCCACGCCTTCGAGCGCTGCCGCGAGGTGGTCGCCGGCTTCATCGGCGCCGACCTCGGCTACCACACCGTCATCTTCACCCAGAACGCCACCCACGCCCTCAACAAGCTGGCCATGCACCTGGCCCCCTCGCCCGGCCAGGTGATCCTCACCACGATGATGGAGCATCACTCCAACATGCTCCCCTGGCGCAAGCTCGGCTGCGAGGTGCACCACGTGCGCGTGCACCGCGACACCGGGCGGCTGGACCTGGCCGACTTCGAGGACCACCTGCGGCGCTACGCGGGGCGGCTGGCCGTGGTGGCCGTCACCGGCGCCTCCAACGTCACCGGCATCCTGCCGCCCATCCGCCGCATCGCCCGCCTCGCCCACGAGGCCGGCGCCCGGGTGGTGGTGGACGCCACGCAGCTCATCCCCCACCGCACCTTCCGCATGGGCGCGCCCGACGACCCCGAGCGCATTGACTTCATCGCCTTCAGCGGCCACAAGATGTACGCCCCCTTCGGCGCCGGCGTGCTCGCCGGCCCCAAGGCCGCCTTCGAGGAGCACGAGCCCGACTACGTGGGCGGAGGCACCGTGCACGCCGTGACCATGGACGAGGTGATGTGGGCCCCCCTGCCCGAGAAAGAAGAGGCCGGCACCCCCAATGTCCTCGGCTGCCTCGCCATCGGCTGCGCCATCAAGGTGCTCGAGACGATCGGCATGGACAACGTGGCCGAGCACGAGCGCGAGCTCACCCGCCGCGCGCTCGACAAGCTTCAGCGCCTCGACGGCCTCACGCTCTATGGGCTGAAGGACCCGCGGGTAGGCGAGGACCGCCTGGGTGTGATCACCATGAACGCGGCCAATCTATGCCACGGGAAGCTCGCCGCCATCCTCGGCCACGAATGGGGCCTCGGCGTGCGTAACGGCTGCTTCTGCGCCCAGCCCTACGTGCGCGAGCTCCTCGGCATCAGCGACGCCGAAATGCACAGCATCGTCGCACGCCTCACCGCCGGCGACCACGCCACCGTGCCCGGCATGGTGCGCTTCAGCTTCGGCGTCTACAACACCGCCGACGAGGTAGACTACGCGGTCGAGGCCCTGCGCGCCGTGCTCGCCGACGGCCCCAAGGCCCGCTACGTGCTCGACCCGCAGCACATGGAATACGTGCCCGAGACGCCCAGCGTCAGCATCCGCGACGTCATGCCCATCTGAGGGCGGGCGCGCCCGGCCCCTCAGGCCCCGCTCGCCCCGCCGCGGCCCAGAGATCGGCCATGGACCCGCGCGCCAGAGCAAGCCTCCTGCTGGCAGCCGCTTGCGGCTTCGTGGCCGCGCATGCCGGCGAGGCGCCCGAGGCGCGGCTGGAACGGCGCTGGGCGCAGATCGAGAAGACACCGCCGAGCCTGGGCGTGCGCGATCTGTTCGCCTTCGCCCTCGACGCCGCCGCCCTCGGCTGGCGCCCCGAGCGCATCGCCAGAGCCCTCGACCTCGCCGAGCAGATGCAGGACCGCGACGAGAAGAGCCGCACGTTCGGCAACTTCCGCTGGTACTGGCAGGCCGAGCGGCCCGAAGACCTCAACGCCGTCGAGTTCTCGATGCAGCAGGGCATCCTGGTCTGGATGCGGCACCGACGGGCGCTGGACGCGGAGGGCACCGAGCGGCTCGAACGCCTCATCCGCTTCAGCGTCGAGGGCATTCGCCGCCATCGCGTGGCCGAGTCCTACACGAACATCTTCCTGATGAAGACCTGGAACTGCATCGCCATCGGCGAGGCGACGGGCCGCCCCGACCTCGCCGACGAAGGCTACGCCATGCTCGACCGCTGGCTGCTCCACGTGTGGGACGGCGGGGTCCACGAGTACGTCAGCCCGACCTATTACGGCGTAGACCTCGATTCGCTGGGCCTGATCGCCCGGTTCGCCGAGCGGCGCGCCGGCCGCCGGGCCGCTGAGGCCGCGCTGCGGTTCTTCTGGACCGACATCGCGGCCAACTGGTTCGAACCGGGCCTCCGCCTCGGCGGCGCGCACAGCCGCGACTACGACTACCTCACGGGCCACGGTTACCTCGATCTCCACCTGAAGATGGCCGGCTGGATTCCCGCCGACCCGCCCTTCGTTCCAGGCACGTTCCTCGAACTCTGCCGGTGGGAGCCGCCCCGCCGGCTGAAGCGTGACGTGGCCCAGCCCGCCCCGCGGACGGTGCACCAGCGTTGGGGCTCCGAGCCGTGGCAGCGCGCGGCGCACTACGTCGGCCGCCGCTTCAGCATCGGCTCGGGCACCATCTACGAGCCGACGGGCAAGCAACTCGTCGTGAACCTGCCCGGCGGGCCGGCAATGCCCGTGGTGAACTTCCTGATGGATGCCCGCGGCGACGCCTACGGCCAGAAGAAGGAGGTCACGGGCGGCGGGCACTCGAAGGCGCTGCACCTCGTGCCCTTCCAGATGAGCGTGCAGCACGGCGCCGACGCGCTCGTGCTGGCGTCCGCCGACCCCGAGGTCGGCACGTTCAAACGCTGGGCGCCCGAGCCGGCGTGTCTGCTCTCGCACGTGGTGATCCCCTCGAAGGCCGAGGTGTGGGTGGGCGATGCGCCGGTCAAGGTCGAGCCGAACGCACAACGGCCCGTGCCCGACGGTGCGGCGGTGTTTCTGCGGCTCGAGGACGTGGCGGTCGGCATTCGCTTCGTGCTCGGCGCGCCTGTGATGCTGGTGAACGACGGCGGGAAGCATCCCGTGATGCGGCTCACGTGCGTCCACGAGGCCGGGCCGCCGAAGGGGCGGGCCACCGTGGCCGTGTGGGCGCGCGCCGCCGAGGGACTGGACGATGCCGGGTTCGCCGCCTTCCGACGCGACTTCGCGGGCGCGGAGGCGAAGGTCGGGGGGAGCAGGGTGGACGTGTCGGTGCCCGCCGCCGGCCGCCGTCTCCGCCTCGCCGCCGATGTGGTGAAAGAGGAGCGCCTGGCCTGCGAGGGCTGGGAGCCGGGCACGGAGAACGCCCTGCTGATGATGAATGGCCGCGACCTGGGCCGCGAGATTCTGGGCGAGGTCGAACCGATCCGCACCTATCAGCGCCTGCTCGAGCGCGCCGAGCGGGGCGCCCGCGGCGCTGCACGGGCGGGCGAGCCGTTCGAGGCCGAATCGGCCGCCCTCGTCGTGCCGCCCTTCCGCGTGGACACCGACCCGGCGGCCTCGGGCGGCAAGTTCCTGTGGGTTCCGGGCGAGCCGGGAGGGAAGGGGAGCGCCTCGGCCGCGCGAGGGCTATGGACCGTCCACATCCCCCAGGCGGGCGACTACTGCTTGCTCGGTCGCGTGCACGCGCCCACGCCCGACGACGACTCCTTCTTCGTCCGCGTGCGGCAGTCGGGCCGCGACGTGCTGCCCCGCGCCGAGTGGCACACGGGCGTTCACGCGAAGTGGGAGTGGGCGCCGTTCCGCGCGGGCACCGCCCGCGAGGCCGTGGCGATTCGCCTCGAGGCCGGCGTGGCCCTGGTCGAGGTGTCGTGCCGCGAGGACGGCGCGAAGCTCGACGCCCTGCTGCTCACGGCGGACCCGAATGGGGGCGCTGCGGCCAAGCCGTGGCACAGATAGGACAGGGCGGGGCCGCTAGATCTGCGCCTGGTAGATGCGGTCCACCAGCTCCATCGTCTTCACGGCGTCGTCGAGGCACGTCTCCGGCTGCACGCCGCGGCGGATGCAGCGCAGGAAGTGCGCGTTCATGTCGTACTCGCCGTACGCGCGATGCGGCTCCTGGCTGGCGGCGAGCTCGAAGGGGTCGAGGGTGCGGAGCGGCTCCTTCTGGTTGTCGGCGTACACGCGGCCCCCCTCCTCGGGGTCGCCGAAGGCCGAGATGCCCACGCCGTGCAGTTCGAAGGTGAAGAAGCGGCGGCCCGTCATCCAGTTGGTGAGCAGGACGCCGGTGACGCCCGAGTCGAACCGCACGAGGGCGTAGTGGGCGGTGAAGTGGTCGGCGAGCAGGCGGCGCACGTCGCTCGCCACGCTCTTGACCTCGCCGCCGCACAGGTAGCGCAGCGTGTCCACCGCGTGGATGGCGTCGCAGGTCAGGATGTCCATCGCTCCGCCGTAGTAGGGGCCGGCGCCCACGCTGTTCTTGTAGAAGGCGGCGACGGCCGAGTGCACGGGGCCGCGCTCCTCGCAGAGCTTCTTCGCCGCGCGCACGACGGGGCAGTAGCGGCGCTGGAAGGTGACGCCGGTGATGAGGGCCTTCTTGCGCGCCGCGATGGCGAGCTGGCGGGCCTGTTCGGTGGTGACGGCGGGCGGCTTCTCGATGATGAGGTGGCAGCCGGCGCTCAGCACGGCGAAGGCCACGTCGTAGAGGTGATGCGGCGGCATGATGGCGTAGACGACGTCGGGCCGCTCCTTCTCGAGCATCTCGCGGTAGCTGGCGTAGGTGGCCTGGACGCCGAACTGCTCGGCGGCCTTGCGCATCCTGGCGGCGTCGAGCTCCGCGATGGCGCAGATCTCGGCGCCCGGGAGGTCGCGAATCGAGGGGTAATGCGACATTGTGGCGCGGGGTCCCGCGCCGATGAACGCGACGCGGAGGGTGCGCTCAGAGACGGGTTCAGCCATTGTCGCTCGTTTGGGCCTGGGCATCGGGCGTTAGCACCTCCACAATGGCCGGGGGCTTGATGCGCTTGCGGATGGCCGTCCGGTCCACCACGGCTGCCGCCGCGAAGAAGGCGATCAGCAGGCCAAAGCCGAGCAGCAGCGGCGCGGCATCGCTCTGGCCCCACTGCGCGCCCAGGATGACTCCGGCGACCAGGCCGGCCAGGGGCAGGACGAAGAGGAGCAGGACGCTGAGCCAGGGGTTGCCCTGGGCGATTTCCACCAGGACGCGGGAGCCGACCTCGAGGGGCAGGGCCGATTCGATCTCGAGCTCGCGGTCGCCGCCGCCGAGAGCGGAACAGGCGCAACACCGGCCGCACTCGGGGCCGGGCCTCATGCGCACGCGCGCGAGGCGTCCCTTGAGCCCTACCACGGTGCCTTCTTCGACCATCGGTCCGGCTCCCGTTGTCACTCGGCCAGAGCCTGAGCGAGCCGTTCTCCGAACTGCGGCGCTGCCTGGGGCCCATTGCCCGTGATCAGCTTGCCGTCGCGCACCACCGCCTCGTCGGACCACTTCGCTCCGTTCGCCGTCAGGTCGTCCTTCTGCGAGTTCCAGGCGGTGGCGCGCTTGCCCTGGAGGAGGCCGGCGCGCGCGAGGATCGAGGGGGCGATGCAGATGGCGCCCAGCACTTTGCCGCTGCTCGCCGCCTTGCGGGCCACGGCGTGCGCCGTCGGGTCGTTGAAGTAGTCGCTGGCGCCCACGCCGCCCACGAAGACCACCGCGTCGTAGTCGGACGCCTGGACGTCCTTGAGGAGGGCCTCCGGCTTCACTTTGGCGCCGAGCATGCCCGTGGCCTCGTCGAGCGACGAGCAGGCGATGGTCACCGTGCAGCCTCGGGCCTTCAGCAGCGCCGTGGGCTCTCGAAGCTCCTCGTCGCGGAAATCGCGCGGCGCGATGATGAACACCGCCCGCTTACCCTCCAGCGAAGGCTTGGCCGGCGGCTTGGCTCCCGCTGACCCGCCGCCGTCCTGCGAGCAGCCCACGATGCCGAGGGCGAGCGCCGCGAGCGAACACAACGCCAGCAACGTCTCATCCATCGCCAGTCTCCTCTCCAGCACCGCCGGCCCTTATGGCGCTGTTTTCCCCTCGCGTACAGGTTACCTCCGGGCCGCGTCTGGGTCAAGTGGCGCCGCCGCGGGCGCTTGAAGTCGCGGCGTCGCGGGGCTATGATGCCGGGACCATGGGCGCTTTGGGCAGCGTGTACCTCTCGGCCTTCTGCATCGGCTTGTGCGGCATCGTGACGCAGGTGGTCGCGCTGCGCGAGATGGTGGTGACGTTTCACGGCAACGAGCTGTGCGTTGGCGTGATGCTGGGCACGTGGTTGTTCTGGACCGGGCTGGGCAGCCTGGGGCTTGGGCGGTTCGCGAAGCGGTGGAGGCGGCCCGACCTGTGGCTCGCCTGGGCGCTTCTGGCCGGCGCGTGGGCCGCCACGGCTACGGTGGCGGGCGCCCAATGCCTCAAGATCGTCCTTCGCGAGGCGAGAGGGGGCTCGCTGGGCGAGGTGCGGCCGTTCGGCCTGATGCTGGTCTCGGCGCTGGCGCTTCTCGCCCCGTTCTGCCTTCTCAATGGTTTCCTGTTCCCGCTGTTGTGCCGCGCCGCCGAGGCGGCCAGGGGCTCGGTGGGCGGCGCCTACATGGCCGAGGCGGCCGGCGCCGCCGCCGGCGGAGCGGCCTACACCTTTGCTCTCGTGCACTGGCTCGACCCGATCGCCACCGCCTTCGCGCTCCTGGGTGTCTGGAGCCTGGGGGCGCTGCTCAAAGGCGTCGAGGAGCGCCGCACCCAGGCGGGTAAGGCGCTGGCGCTGCTGGCCCTGGGCGGGATCGCCGCGGCGGTGTTTCCTGCGGCGATGGGCCGCCACAGGTTCGGCTTGGGCATCGAGCGGCGATACTGGGCGCCGCTGGTGCTCGTGGATGCGGCGGATTCGCGCTACGGGCGTCTGGCCGTGGTGCGGCCGCCGAGCGAGAGTGTGCAGCGCAGCCTCTATGAGAACGGCGCGCTGGCGTTCAGCTACCCCGACCCGCCCGCGGCTGAGGCGGCCGCCCATCTGCCGATGCTCCAGCATCCCGAGCCGCGCAAGGTGCTGCTGCTCGGCGGAGGCCCCGGCGTGCTCGAGGAGATTCTCAAGCACCCGTCAGTCGAGAAGCTGACGTATGTCGAGCTGGACCCGCAGGTGGTCGAGATGGTTCGAGGCGAGTTCGCCGCCTCCGCACGGGGTGCGCTGGCCGATGCCCGGGTGGCCGTGGTGGCGACGGACGGCCGGGCGTTCCTCAAGCGCGTCTCCGCCCGGTTCGATGTTGTGATGGCGGCCACGGGGCCTCCGGCCACCGCCCAGGCCAACCGCTACTACACCCTGGAGTTCTTCCGCGAGGTGGCCGAGGCGCTGGCGCCGGGCGGGGTGTTTGCGTTCCGCGCCCCGGGCGGGCACAACTACATCCCCGAGGAGACGCAGCGCCTGCTCGCGTGCCTGTATCGCACGCTCTCCCAGGCGTTCCCCGATGCCATCGTCTTCCCCGGCGGCGAGTGCACGTTCCTGGCGTCCAGCGAGGCGGGCCGCGTGTCGTATCGGCTGGGCCTGCTGGCGCAGCGGATGCAGGCCCGGGACCTCCAGACCTCGTCCGTGGATGCCAGCGTGTGGGAGACCGAGTTGGCGGGCGGGCGGCTGGAGGAGCTTCAGCGGGCGCTGCGGGCGGAGCCGCCGCCCGCGCTGAACCGCGACCTGTCGCCCCGCTGCTACTACTACGAGGCGCAGCGTTGGAGCGCGATGCAGCGTGCCAGGCCCGCGAGGGGTTCCCCATCGTGGCTCGACCTGGGGGCGCTGCTGGGGGTTCTGGAGCGACGCCCCGCCGCGGCGCCGCTGGCCCTGCTGGCGCTCGTGGCGGCGTTCTCGCTAGGTGCGCCTCTGGCGCGGGGCCGCTGGCGCGACGGGGCGCTGGCCTTCTCGGTGGCCTCGACCGGGCTGATCGAGATGGGCGTCGAGTTCGCCGTGCTGCTCGGCTTCCAAGTGGCTTGCGGTTACCTCTATCATTATGTGGGGGCGGTGGTGGCGGCGTTCATGCTCGGGTTGGCGGGCGGGGCGTGGGTGTCGGGACGATGGGTGCGCCTGGGGCGGGCGACGTGGGGGCGCATGCGGTGGGTCCAGGTGGGCATCTGCCTCTATCCGCTTGCGCTGCCCGGCTTTCTCGTGCTGGCTGCACAGACGCGGCTCGGGGCGGCGCCGGCGCTGGCTGGGGCGGCATTCAGTCTGGTCGCCCTATTGGCGGGCTTCGTCGGCGGGCTGCAATTCCCGCTCGCGGCAGCGCTCCACTCGGGCGGCGGTGCGTCGGCGGGGGCGCTCTACGGGCTCGATCTCGCCGGGGCGTGCCTCGGCGCTCTCGCCGTAAGTGCTGTGCTTGTGCCTGTTTCGGGCATCGTCTCCGTGTGTCTGATGCTCTCGGGGCTGGGCGCGCTGGGCCTGTTCGGCGTGCTGGCGGCTGGCGCGGGGCGTGCAAAAACCAGTTGACTTTGGGTGCGGTCACAGGTAGTATGCGAGGGGGCGGGTGCCCGTGCTCGCCCGTGTGGTCATGCCCCCTGAACGCTGGCTTCTGGGCCACTGCCATGTCGCATAAGCTCTCGATTCGCAAGACCCGTCGCCTTCGCCCCATCCTCGCGCGAACTTACAAGCTGCCGCCTCCGCCTGAGCCGCAGGACTCCCTTCTCAACCAGGTGGTGATGGCCGTGCTGTGGGCGGATGCGCCGCCCGCGAAGGCGTGCCAGGCGTATGCCAAGCTCGCCGAGGAGTTCGTGGACTGGAATGAGCTGCGGGTGAGCATGACGGTGCAGGCCGGCAGCGTGCTGGAGGCGTGCGGACTGGCGCCGGTGAAGGCGGCCGCGCTCAAGCGCATCCTGAGCAAGGTGGTTGAGGAGCTGTACACCTTCGACTTCGAGGCCCTGGCAGCACGGCCCCGGGAGAGCCTCAAGACCTGGTTCACCAGCATCGAGGGCGTGCCCCACTACATCGCGGCCTCCGTGCTCTACTGGGTGTTCCAGTACGACCGCGTGCTGGTGGACGCGGACATCGCCCGCGTGGTGCGGCGGCTGGGCCTGGCCGACGAGGCGGAGACCGAGGCCGACATCGAGGCTGGGCTCGCCGGCGTCATTCCCGCCCGCGAGGCTCACTTCACCTACTGGGCGCTCCGCCAGCACGCGCTCACCGTGTGCACGAAAGAGAACTACGACTGCCGCACCTGCGTGCTGCGCAAGGAGTGCGCCACGGCCGAGCGGCACATCGCGGAGCTCGCGGCGGCGGAACGAGAGGCGAAGAAGAAGGCCAAGGCTCAGGCGCGCAAGGCCAAGTAGGCGGCAACGAAAGCCGCCAAGGCGCCGTCGAAGAACGACGCCCCGAAGACGAAGAAAGGCGCCGGGAAGAAAACCCCGAGCCCCCGAGGGAAGAGCAAGCCCTAGCCAGAAACGGAGCCGTCCCTTGGCCGCATTGCGAGCGATTCTGGTCGCCCTGAGCGTGGCCGCCGGCCTGGCCCTGGCCGGCGAGAGCCCGGCGCCCGTGGCCCAGTGGCGATTCGAGACCAGCACCGACGGCTGGGAGTCGCACGAGACGACCGTGGCCCGCAGCCAGGCGAAGGCCAAGGACGGCGGCTACTCGCTCGAGATCCCCGTCGAGTTCCCGCGCCCCGCCTCGGTGCTGCGGCACGTGAACTTCGATATTGACCGGGTCGGCCGCATCGTCTACCACGTCTACGTGCCGGAGAAGGCGCCCGACAGCGTGAAGACGCTGCTGTTCCTGAAGGACAAGGACGGGCTCTGGTTCCAGCACTTCTTCGAGCAGTCGCTCCGGCCCGGCGTGTGGAACGAGGTGAGCCTGGACATCAGCCCGTCAAGCCCCCACCTTCGGCCCAGCGCCCACCATCGGCTGTGGGACAGCGTGGCGGCGCACGGGATGAACCAGATCGGGGTGAAGTTCTTCTGCGACGATCAGTTCAAGGGCTCGCTGCACCTGGACGCCGTGACGGCCTGCCCGCTGGAGCTGCCGCGCGAGCCGCTGCGGGTGCTGAACCTGCGCGAGAACGCCCCCGAGGTGGGCCGCTACGAGCGCTTCGAGCTCACCTTCGACATCAACCGCCACATCACCAACCCGTTCGACCCCGACCAGATCAAGATTGATGCCACGTTCCTGGACCCCAAGGGCAAGCCCATCGCCATCCCCGCCTTCTACTACCAGGACCACGTGCGGCGAATCAAGAACAACCGCGAGGAGCTGGTGCCCGTGGGCCCCGGCACCTGGAAGGTGCGGTTCGCGCCGGTGGCCGAGGGGCCGCACGCCTACTACCTCACGGTGCAATACGCGGGCGAGCGCCAGAAGGGGCGGCCCGAGCCCGAGCGCCTCGTCACCGGGCGGCGCTCCTTCGTGTGCACCCCCTCCAAGAGCAAGGGCTTCATCCGGGTCTGCAAGAAGGACCCCAACTACTTCGCCTTCGACAACGGCGAATGGTTCTATCCCATCGGCCACAACGTGCACTCGCCCAGCGACGACACGCCCCGCGCCGCGGCCATCCAGCACGCCCTCGGCGCCACCATCATGCCCGATCACGGCACCTTCAACTACGACTACCTCTTCAAGAAGATGGCCGACCATGGCGAGAACTTCGCCGAGGTCTGGATGTGCTCCTGGTGGCTCGGCCTCGAATGGGTGAAGGACTGGCGCAACTACAACGGCCTCACCCGCTACAACCTCCACTCCGGCTGGCGGCTCGACTACCTGCTCGAGCTCGCCGAGCGCCACGACCTCTACATCAACCTCGTCATTGACAACCACGGCAAGGCCTCCACCTGGTGCGACCCCGAGTGGGAAGACAACCCCTACAACGAAGTCAACGGCGGCTTTCTCGAGAGCCCCGAGGACTTCTTCCGCAACCCGATCGCCAAGGAGATCAACCGCAAGCTCCTCCGCTACATCATCGCCCGATGGGGCTACAACCCCCGGATCCTCGGCTTCGAGCTCTGGAGCGAGATTGACCTCGTCGGCGACTCCTGGAACTTCCACGCGGACCCCGTCACCGCCGCGCCCAAGGTCCAATGGCACCGCGAGATGACCGAGTACCTCCAGCAGATCGACCCCTGGGCGCACCCCGTGACCACCCACTTCTCCACTAACTACGGGCGCATCCAGTCCAGCCTCGTCTCCCTGCCCGGCATCCACTACCTGGCTACCGATATCTACACCATCCCGCTCATCAAGTTCATCCTGGGCACCGCGCAATGCGGCAATGCCTTTGGCAAGCCGATCATCGTCACCGAGTACGGCGGCGCCGGTCCGTTCGGCTCGCCGGCGGCCGTCCTGCGTGCCCATCTTCACGCCGGCCTGTGGGCCACCTACATGACCCACACCTGCGGCAGCCCCATGCTCTGGTGGTTCCAATTCATCGAGAGCGACAACCTCTACAGCCACTTCCAGGCCCTGGCCGCCTACCACAAGGGCGAAGAACGGCGCGGCGAGGGCCTCGTGACCCGCGTGCTCACCGCCGACAGCTTCCCCAAGCCGCATCACGATCTGGGCGCCCTGTCGCTCCAGAACCAGACCAAGGCCTACGTGTGGGTCTACTCGCAGAGCGCCATGGAGCGCATGCCGCAGACCCTGCCGCGCTTCAAGGACATCGCCCTCCGCCTCACCGGCCTCAACCCGGGCAAGTACCAGGTCGAGGTGTGGGACACCTACAAGGGCGTCGTCCTCGCCAGGAGCGAGGCCGAGTCCAAGGGAAGCGGAGTGGTGATCCCGCTGCCCGAGTTCGTGGGCGACTGCGCCCTCAAGGTCAAGCCCGCCCAGTAGCCCGCCGCGCAAGGTCCTCCCGTTGCGCGGGCCCGCTGAAGCCGCTCGAATCGCTCCGCGCCCCACGTTCTCCAGGAGATGCGCGATGCGTTTGCCCGTCCTCCTGCCCCTCGTTCTCCTCCTGACCAACGTGCACGCAGGCACGGCGCCCTGGCATCAACACTTGTCGTATCCCGGCGGCGGCGTGTGGCGGCGGCGCGTGCCCGTCAGGGTCCACAACGGCTCGGGCGCCGACGCCGGCGGCCGGCCCGTCCAGATCGCCGCAGGCGCCGGCGCCGGCGAACTGCCCCTCGTGGGCGAGCGCCTCGCCGCGCTACGCGTGTGCGATGACCGAGGTCGCGAACTGCTCTACGATGTCCAGGACGCCTCCGGCCAGCCCAAGCGCTCCGGCGTCCTCGCCGCCGGCGACCGGCTGGCCTTCGGCGTGGAGTGCCCGCGGGGCGCCACGGCGACGTGCTATGTGTATGCCGATAACCCTCAGGCGTGGGCCGTGGCCGACTGGCTCGGCGCGGCCATGCCCTTCGCCAACGGCGGCTTCGAGGCGGGCGATGACGGCCCCGCCCGCTGGGAGCAGGCCGAGGCCGACGATCAGCACCGCCTCGCATGGACCGACGAGGCGCCCCACGGCGGCCAACGCTGCGTCCGCTGCGACGTGGACCCCGCCGCCCCGCCCACCTGGGTGAAGTGGGTGCAGAACGACATCGGTGTGGAGCCCGACGCCGACTACCGCTTCGAGGCCTGGGTCAGGGGCCGCGACGTGAAGGGCCAGGCGGGCTGGTTCCTCCACGTCCACGGCCAGAGGCCGATGGCGCTCAATCGCGTGGTTGCGGCGGGGGAGGGCACGTTCGAGTGGCGGCGGGTCGAGATTGCCTTCCGCACCCCGCCCGACGCCCTTCGCGCCACCCTGGGCACCGTGCTGCGCGGCACAGGCACGGCGTGGTTCGACGACGCGAGTCTCACCCTGCTCGGCAAGGCGGCTGCGCTCGACGCCGCGTGCTGCCCCGCCGAGCGTATCGAGCTGGCCGCTGCGCCAGCGCCCGACGGCTGGCGCGAGCGCTCCTCGCCGCGCCGCGTCGCACTGATCGTCAGAAACCTGGGGGAGGCCCCCGCCCGCCGGCTCGCCACGGCCCCCGTCCCGCCGATTGCGCGCCACCTGCCCGCCGCGGCGCGCGACGCGTCGTTCCTGATCGTGGACCCCATCTCAGGCGAAACCGTGCCGTCCGCGAGACTCGGCGATCAGGTTGTTTTCCCCATTGAGATGCCGCCGTTGGCTGAGAGAACGCTCCACGTCTACTCGCCGCGGCCCTCGTGGCTGGGGCGGCTGTGGGGCGCCCGCACCCTGATGCTGGGGCTCGGCGACCTGCTCGCCAGCGCGGCCAACCTTGCGCCCAACCCCGGCTTCGAGGAGGGCGCGGCGCTGCCTTCGGGCTGGCTCCTCTCGGCCGAGAGCGACCAGGCGGCCTCCAAGCTCTATCGCGCCGCCCGCGACCCCGAGGCCCACTTGGGCCGATGGTGCGCGCGGCTCGAGGTCCCGCCCGGCGCGCCCCTCAAATGGTCGGGATGGCGCACGGCCGAGATCCCCGTCCAGCCGCTCACGACGTACCTCTACGCCGCCTGGTTGCGCTGCAAGGATGTGGACGGCGTGGTGCAGATTCACGGCCACTTTCACGACGCCGAAGGAAAGCTCTGTGAGGGCGTGAAGTACTTCGGCTCCGGCCCCGGCCTCAGCGGCACGCGAGGCTGGACGCTGCTCCACGCCCTCGTCCAGACGCCGGCCGACTGTGCGTCCGTCTCGCTCCATCTCACGATGAACGCCCACGGCACGGTGTGGCACGACGATGTCTTCTTCGGCGAAGCCACGGCTGCCGTAGTTGGCGCCGCCGAGTCCTGCCGCGAAGGCTCCGATCGCGGCGAGTTGGCCGCGTGGCTTGTGAACCCTGTTGTGAAAGCCTTCCCCGACGACCTGCCGGCCGATGCCCCGAAGCGTATCGAAGTGGCCGCGGCACGCAACGAGCGCGAACCGTTTCAGCTCTGCCTGCGCTCCGCTCGCGACCTAACGAAGGTCGCCGTCACCGTGGACCCGCCCCGCAACCGCGAGGGACGCACGCTCGATGTCTCCCTCAACCTGGTCGGCTTCGTGCCCGTGGACTACCCGAGCAACTACTACACCGTGGACGCGCCCGCCTGGTGCCGCAAGCTGCCGCCGCGCGGGGCCAGCGGCTGCGACGGCTGGGCCGGCCTGTGGCCCGACCCCCTCCCACCCCTGGCGCCCTTCGACCTCAAGGCCAACATGACCCAGCCCATCTGGGCCACCGTGAGCGTGCCCGCCGACGCCCCGCCCGGCGCGTACCGCGGTTCCGTTTCCATCCATTCCTCCACCCATCCAACCATCCAACTCCCCCTTCACGTCACCGTTTGGGATTTCGCCCTGCCGAAGGCCAGCCGCTTGAAGGTCATCTACGACTTCCGCGAGAGCTTCACCCGCCAGTTCGGCGGCTCGAGCGGCACCCGCGACGAGGTGCTGCGCAAGTGGTACGCCTTCCTCGCCCAGCGCCGCATCAGCCCCGGCCTCCTCCCCGAGCCGAAGTTCAGCTACAAGGACGGCGTCGTGGCGATGGACACGGCGGACTTCGACCGTGCGGCGGCCTACTGCCTGGACGAGTTGGGGGTGAACGCCTTCTATACCCCCTGGTTCTTCTACTCCTTCGGCTGGGCGCACAAGCCGCGGCTCCTCTTCGGCCACCAGCCGTTCACCAAGGAGTATGCCGACGCCTACGCCAAGTGTCTCAAAGCCTACATGGACCACCTGCGGGCCAAGGGCTGGGCCGACAAGGTTACGCTCTACCTCTCCGACGAGCCGCACGTCCGCCGCGAAGGCATCATCGAGCAGATGAAGCAGGCCATCGCCATCATCCGAAGCGTCGAGCCCAGTGTGCCCATCTACTCGAGCACCTGGGACCACGTGCCCGAGTGGGACGGGCATCTGAACTGCTGGGGCATCGGCCCCCACGGCAGCTTCCCCGTCGGCAAGATGCGCGAGCGTCTCGCCGCGGGCGACACCCTCTGGTTCACCACCGACGGCCATATGTGCCTCGACACCCCCTACTGCGCCGTCGAGCGGCTATTGCCCTGGCTGTGCTGGAAGTACGGCGTCGCCGCGTACGAGTTCTGGGGCGTGAACTGGTGGACCTATGACCCCTGGGACCGCGGCTGGCACACCTTCATCTCCCAGAGCGACGACGGGGCGAAGTACTACTACGTCCGCTACCCCAACGGCGACGGCTACCTCACCTATCCCGGGAAGCGCGTGGGCGTGGACGGTCCCGTCAGTTCGATCCGCCTCGAGCAGGCTCGCGAGGGAATCGAGGACTTCGAGTACTTCCGCCTGCTGGACGAGTTGCTCGAGAAGGGCAGGGCGCGCGGCCTGAGCGTCCGAGAGGCCGAGGCCGTGCGTGCCGAGGCCGCCGCCTTTGTCAGCATTCCCAATAAGGGCGGCCGCTACTCGACCTCGTTGCTCCCCGACCCCGACGCCGTGCCGCGCTTGCGCGCGCGTCTGGGCGAGGCCATCGAGCGCCTGGCCCGCCGCCTCCGTTGAACCGGCGTTCTCAGTCCAACTCCACGATCCGGAACTGGCCGTTGGTGAAGGGCAGCGGGGGCGTGATGCCCGCCAGCTTGCCTGAGAGGTACAGGTGGGCCAGGATGCCGAAGTCGTGCCCGTGAGCCGTGTCGTAGGCGTTGATCGTGAGCTTGCCTACCGACGTGCCCACGATGCCTACGTCGTCCGCCGTGAAGAAAGCCGTATCGCCGCCGGCGTCCACCCCCGCGGCCAGGATGCTCCCGGCGCCCCACCGGCCAACCGTGAGACTGCCCACCGAACTCCACGTGCGCCACAGCACATCCTGAAGCGTGCCCGTGACGGTGGCCTTCCCGATGGCCTGGTTGCCGAGGAAGCCCAGCGTCATGTCGGCCCCGCAGTCGCCTGTGAGGGTGAGCGAGGAGAGCCAGGGGGCAGTGAGCGAGCCATCGGCCCACCCCGCCGCCTGGATGCCGCTCACGCCGCCAGTGGCGTTGACCACCAGGTTCCCGATCCGTCCGGCAGCCAGCTTGCCGATGGAGAGCCCCTTTGCATCCACGCCCGTCACCAGGAGCGTGCCGGAGAGCGTGCCCGCGATCTTTGGGGAGCCCAGGAGGTTGGCCTCGATGGCGCCCGCCCAGTTGCCCGTGACGCTCGGCTTCGGGATGCTGCCGGTGACCCGCACGTCGGCCGCGATCGAGCCTGTGATCTTGGCCGACGTCAAATCGCCCTGGATGATGGCGTCGCCGGTCAGGTTGCCCGTGAGCGCGAGCTTCGCCACCGTGCCCTGGATGTGCAGCGCCGTGCGGTCCGCCGTATCGCCGTCGAAATCAATGTCAGGGGAGAACCTGCTGATGCCGCCCACCGGGATGCCGTTGAGGTCGAAGCCTGTGATGCCGCTCCGGAGCGCCAGCGAGGCCACGGGCCTGTCGCAGATGAAGAACGCCAGATCGGTGGGCAGCGCGCGCTTGTCGCTGACCTTGCCCACGGCGTCGGCGCCCGACACGGCGATGCCGAGCCCCGTCTTCTGCGCTGCGCCGACCAGGGTGATCGAAGAGATGGCGTTGGGCGCCTTGAACACCACGGCCACGTCGTCCAGGGTGATGTCGTTTGTGACGTCGCAGTCGTAGACGCTTACCCGAGCGCCGCCCGCCCACACGATATGCCCGACCAGCCGGCCCAGGTCGCGAATGGTCAGGTCGTACCAGCCCGTGTTTCCGCCGCTCACCCCCGCCCCGGTGAGTGGGTCGTAGGCGCTGTTGGGAGCGCCCGATACGCCCACATAGTAGGTGCCACCGGTCATGAAGGTGTACTCGAGATACGACCCGCCCGCACCGAGCTCGAGGCCGAACCCCGTGCCGTCGTCGTTGACCGTCAGTGGAGTGCCCGCCGCGTCGAAGAGGCGAAGATAGGTGTCGGGCGCCCAGACGGACAGCAGGTCAGTGTCGAAGCCCACGCGCTGGCCGGCCGCCACGGTGAAGGAGTACATGTCGACGTCATTGGCCGGGTTGAGGGAGTCCGAGCGCCTGAGCGAGCCCCCGGCGAGCAATGTCCCCAGGTTCATCGCCAGGCCGATGGTGCCGGCGGGCTCCGGCCCTAGGTCGGTGAGGGTCAAGCTGTAGCCGCCCACGCTGCCCGCCGCATCGCCTGCGCCTGTGAGCGGGTCGTAGGCCGTGTTGCCGCTGCCCGACACGGCGACATAGTACGTGCCCGACGTGGCGAAGGTGTACTCGAAATAGGCCTCCGCAGCGTCGGCCTCAGGGGCGGGGCCGACCTGGTTGTCGTTGCCGGTGAGAGCGGTGCCCGAGGCGTCGTACAGCCGGAGGAACGAGTTGAGGCCGCCGGCGGCCGGCTTGTCCACGTCGAAGGCCACCCGCTGGCCGGCGGCCACGGTGAAGGAGTACATGTCGACGTCGGTGCCGACGATGATGGACTGCCCCGTGACCGAGATGGGCGAGGCGCCAACGGCTCCGAGGCCGGTGGCCTCGCCGATCGTGTCGTCGGGGTCCTCCTCCCCGGTCACCAGGATGTCATCGAGATACCAACCCTCCGCCGTGGTCGAGGAGTTCGAGGTGAACTCGATCTTCAGCGTGTGAATCCCGCCGAGGAAGACTTCGAGGTCAACGGTCTGTTGCGTCCACTGGGTCAGCGTGACGGACCGGCTGCCCACCACCGTCGAGTCGATGTACACACGCCCGATATCCACGCCGGGCTCGGTGGAGGCCATCAGGTGCCAGTAAGTGAGCGTGGCCGCCACGTAGTTCGTGAGGTCAATGGTGCAGCTCATCCACGCCGTCATGTCGTTCTGGTAGGTCGGGTTGAGCGTGTTGCCGCCGTAGCCCGTGCCAGCGCAGTAGGCCTTGCGCGTGCCCCCGTGGGTGCCTCCGTAGCCGAAGGTGTCGGCCACGATATTCCAGTAGGCTGGGGTTCCCGAAGGATTGGAATCTCCAACGGTCCACCCATTCGTGGCCAGGGACCCGCTCTCGAAGGTCTCGGACAGGATGGTCACGCTGAGCAGCACCCGCGGCTCGAGAGCCTCCAGCGCCAGGCGCCGACGCCCCCTGCCGCCCTCTCGACGCGCCCCACACCCCGTGCCCCTGCAACCCATGGTCCCACCCTCCAAGCAAGGCTTTCCCAAGCGCAGCGGGCCGCCGCTGCACACATCACACGAGCATGTAGACGAAGACCTTTCCAGACGCCGCGATGGAATCTGGCCCGAGCCCTTGGCCGTAGGCAGGCAGGGCGCCCCTGCTGCTCCGCCGATGGGACTTGTATCACACCCGCGCCTGCCTGTCAAGAGGGTCGGGGCCGGAGGGTGTGGGCCGGAATTGTAGGCAGGGTGATTGTCTCTGGAGCCTGAAGGGCTC
>DAOOIT010000077.1 GCA_035384565.1 Planctomycetota bacterium
TTTCGAACCCGCGGGAGGTTAGATGGGTTGTCTCCTCTCTGGGGCCTATCGGTCCCATCCGTCCCATCGGTTCTATTCCCCTCACCCACAGGTACGCATAGCCGCCAGTGGTTCGCCAGTAGCTCCGGAGCTTATGGCGACCGTGCCGTGTGCATGCTATTGTGGTGAAGACACTTCGGGCGGGATGGCTCGACACAAAAAAATCGTTCCGTACTGCCAAATGTTCTCTTACCTACGCGTTGGCCCTCGCCGCCCCCTGTCACGGCGAGCCTGTCGAGCCACCTTTGGAGGGCCTGCCGCACCATTCTGGCCTCGAGCCTTCAACCTCCCGCGGGTTTCGAACCCGCGGGAGGTTCGATGCTGGTACAGGCACGCATAGCCGCCAGTGGTTCGCCAGTGGCTCCGGGGCCTATGGCGGCCACGCCGCGTGCATGCTGTTGTCGTGGAGACACTTCGGACGGGCTGGCTTGACGCAAGATTTCTCGCGCAACTGCTCGAGAAGTTGCTTGTGGGCACTTGAGGCCGAACCGCGCCCCATGCGCTCGCCCTGCGCAAGACGGCTGCCCGCTCGCCGCGGTGCGGGCGAGAGCCTTGACACCCCACCCCGCGCCCACTACAATGCCTGCGTGGGCAGATGAGGGCCCGAGGCACTAACCAGCGCCTGTCGCCCGGGAGCAGAACGAATGAGCGCCTTTCCTCATGACGGCGTGGCCGGCCGACGTGCCACGGGCCGGCTCGCGGCCTTCCTGTGCGCCCTGCTGGCGGCGGCCGCGGGGGCCGGGGAACTCGAGTACTTCGAGACGTTCGAGAAGGCGCTCGAGGCCGCCGAGAAGGGCCGCCTGCTCGTGATGGTGGTGATCGTGGCGCCGGGCACCGACGTGCAGGGCCGCGACGTGTGCAAGCTCCTCCGCGAGGAGACCCTGCCCGAGGAACAGATCGCGAAGATCATCCGCCAGCACTTCGCGCCCTTCCTCCTCGACATCGCCCTCGTGCGCGCGGGCAAGCTGGCCGTGCCGCCCGCCGTCCAGGCCTGCTTCAAGCCCAACGAGCAACTGAGCATCCCCACGCTGCTGTTCCTCGACCCCAAGGGCAAGGAGGTGGACCGCCTCGTGGGCTACGGTCCGCCGCCGAATTACATCGGCCAGATTCGCAAGGTGGCCGAGAAGGCGGCCGCCCTCGTGCCCGAGAAGGAACGCCGCGACGCCCAACGCGCCTTCGAACGCGGCAAGGAGGCGGCCGAACGCAAGGACTACGCCGCGGCCCTCGAGGCCCTCCAGGGCGCCGCCGGCCTCGCCGGACCCGACGCCGAGGCCGCCAAGGCGCTCCTCGAGGACATCCAGGGCAAGGCCGGCGCGAAGTTCCTCGAGGCCGAGAACCTCGAGACCCAGCAGAAGCTCGGCTCGGCCCTGCGCGCCTACCGCGACTGCGCGCGCACCTTCCGCGGCACCGAGGCCGCCACCCGGGCCGCCGCCCGCATCGCCGCGATCCGCCAGGACCCCGAGGTCCGCAAGAAGCTCAGCACCCACATGGCCGGCCAGCTCCTGGCCAAGGCCCAGGACGCCATCCAGCGGAAGCAGTACGGCGTGGCCGTCGAGGCCCTCGAGACGATTGCCCAGCGCTACCCCGAGGCCGAGCAGGCCGGCGAGGCCAGGAGGCTGCACGAGCAGCTCAAGGCCGACCCCCAGGCCGCCCGCGCGCTCCGCGACGCCGCGGCCCGCGCCGAGGCCCTCGGCCTCCTGAGCGTGGGCGACAGCTTCCGCCGCAACGGCCTCACCGACAAGGCCCTCGCCGAGTACCGCAAGGTCGTCGAGAAGTTCCCCGACACCACCTACGCCCAGACCGCCCAGCAGCGCATCGCCGACCTCGGGAAGTAGCCTGGGACGAAACCCTGACCGTGGCGGCCGGCGTACCTATGAGCCGCGACTGAAGGGGATGAATGGATGGGTGGATGTGTGGATGATTGAGAGCAGTGCTGGTGTGGCTTCTTCAGCCATCCATTCATCCACTCCTCCATTCCTCCTCCCTGACCCGCTCGCGGCCGAGCACTGAAGAGCCCATGGACCCCCACTCCCTCGACGTCCTGGAATACGCCAAGGTGAAGGCCATGCTGGCGGGCTACGCCGCCTGCTCGCTGGGCAAGGCCGCCGTGCAGGCCCTCGAGCCCATGACCGACCCCGCCGCCGTGCGCGCCGCCGTGGCCGAGACCACCGAGCTGCGCGAACTCCTCCGCCGCCGCGGCCGCCTGCCCGTCGCCGGCATGACCGACGTCCGCCCCGCCATCCGCGGCACCGACGAGGGCGAGCGGCCCCTCGAACCGCCCGCCTTCCTCGACATCCGCGCCACGCTGCTGGCCGCCAAACACCTCAAGGCCCTCTTCGCCGAGCAGGCCCACGCCTTCCCCCACCTCGCCGCCCTCGGCGAAGCGCTGCACGACCTCGAGCCCCTGTGCGGCCTCATTGACGCCACGGTGGGCAAGGACGGCCTCGTGCGCGACGACGCCAGCCCGCAGCTCGCCGTCCTCCGCTCGCGCCTCGCCGCCGCCCTCACCCGCATGCGCGACAAGGCCTACGCCCTCGCCGCCTCCCCCGCCATCCGCCCGCTGCTCCAGTCCGAAAACGTCACCCTGCGCAACGGCCGCTACGTGCTCGCCATCAAGGCCGAGCTCAAGCACGAAATCTCCGGCATCATCCTCGACCGCTCGGCCACCGGGGCCACCGTCTACATCGAGCCGCGCGAGCTCGTGCTCCTGGCCAACGAGGTGGACGACCTGCGCTTCGCCGAGCGCCGCGAGGTCGAGCGCCTGCTCTGGGAGCTCACGCTCGCCCTGCGCGCCGAGCGAGAGCCGATCCTCCAGACCCTCGACACCCTGGCCCGCGTGGACTGCGCCTACGCCAAGGCGCGCTTCAGCCTCGACTACCAGATGGCCCCGCCCGAGATCAACGAAGAGGGGCACCTGGCCGTGCGCCGCGCCCGCCACCCCCTGCTCGTGCGCGTCC
Source organism: Planctomycetota bacterium (assembly GCA_035384565.1). Classification (NCBI taxonomy): domain Bacteria; kingdom Pseudomonadati; phylum Planctomycetota; species Planctomycetota bacterium. Next base: position 2,997 of record DAOOIT010000077.1, read on the forward strand.
TCGAAAAAGGCGACGGAGGGGCCGCCGCAGGCCAGGTGACGCCCATTGACTACCGGCTGGGCGAGGACTTCGACCTGCTGGTCGTCACCGGCCCCAACACGGGCGGCAAGACGGTGGCCCTCAAGACCATCGGCCTCCTCGCCCTGATGGCCCAGAGCGGCCTGCACGTGCCCGCCGAGCCAGGCGCACGATTCCCCGTCTACGAGGACGTGTTGGCCGACATCGGCGACGAGCAGAGCATCGAGCAGAGCCTCAGCACGTTCTCGAGCCACATGAGCAACCTGGTGCGCATCCTCGCCCGAGCCCACAGGCGCACCCTCGTGCTCCTCGACGAACTGGGCGCAGGCACCGACCCCGCCGAGGGAGCCGCCCTCGGCACCGCCGTGCTCGACTTCCTGGGCGAGCGGGCCGCCAAGACCGTGGTCACCACCCACATCGGCGACCTGAAGGCCTACGCCTACCGCCACCCCCGCGCCCTCAACGCCGCCTGCGAGTTCGACCAGGAGACCCTGCGGCCCACCTACCGCCTGCTCCTCGGCCAGCCGGGCAACTCGAACGCCATCGCCATCGCCGAGCGCCTGGGCCTGCCCAAGGCCATCACCCGCCGCGCGCGCCAGGCCGTCGAGCGCACCCGCGGCCGCGACACCGAGCTGATCGCCGAACTCGAGCAGTCCCGAAAGGCCATCGAAGACGACCGCGAGCAGGCCCACCTGCTGCGCCGGGACGCCGAGGACCTGCGCGGCAAGGTGGAGGCCGCGCTCCGGGCCGCCGAGGCCAAAGCCAAGGCCAGCCGCCGCGAGGCCGAGCAGGAGATTGACGAGCACCTCCGCCGCGTGCGCGCGCGCCTCGCCGAAGCCCTCCGCCCGCTCCAGAACGCCCCCGCCCCGTTCGCCGACCGGGCGCGGGCCGTGGCGGAGACCCTCGAGGCCGAGTTCCAGCGCACGCCGCTGGCCGCCAGGCGCCTGGAGTTCGCCCGCGGGCTGCACAAGGACGACTTCGTGCACGTGATCTCGCTGGGCGCCGCCTGCCGCGTCCGCTCCGTCCACCGCACCAGGCAGCGGCTCGAAGTCGTCTTCGGCCACGCCGTCGTCGAGGTCGGGTTCGACGACGTCACGTGGGTCGCGCCCGACGCCGGCCGCTGAGCCTACCCGCCGAACATCTGGTGAAGCACCTGCGGCACCTGGAAGACGCAGAAGTAGCCGAAGGCCAGGAAGGCGGCCAGCAGAATCGCCGCGTGGTGCCAGCGCGGGCGCAGAATCTCCGCCGCCTCGGGCGAGAGCAGGCGCCGCTGCGCGACGAAAAGCCCATACCCCACCGCCAGCGCCTGAAGCGGCACGAGCAGCAACCCGTCGCACACGGCGCCCAGCTTGATCAGGAACACGGGGTTCGTGCCGAAGAGCGCGCAGATCGCCAGGTTCGTGACCACGAACAGGCACAGGAAGAGGCGGAACTGCTTCGTCGGCTCGACGCGGGCGAAGCGGGGCGAGAGGTTCCGCACGCAGTCGGCCAGCAGGCGCGGCCACCCCGCGAGTTGCCCGAGCTGCGTGCTCACCATCGCCGACGCCCCCGCCACCAGGAACAGCACCGCCCCGAACCGGCCCCAGTGGGTGGAGAACAGGCGCGACAGCTCCATCGCCACCTGCGCGCCCTTGGGCACAAGCTGCTGTGGCCTCAAGATGCCCGCCCCGGCGAGGAAGAACGCCGCCGTCACCGCCACGCCGATGAGGAGGGCGAACGTGGCGTCCCACGCCACCACGCGGCACCAGGCGCGCACGTCGCGCGCCTCGGCGGCGCTCAGGCGGGCCAGGCGCGCCTCGTCGGCCCGCCGGCCCCACGAGCGCTCGCGCGTCATCCCGTAGCCCGCCCCGATCACCCAGTAGGTGTACCACACCTGGCTCGCGAAGCCGCCGGCCGACCAGCCGATGAGCGGCAGCATCTCGCCCCACGCCGTGCCCACCGTGGGGTCGGCCTGCCGCACCCAGGCCGGCACCTCGGGCACCCCGAACCCGAACGCCGAGGCCGCGAGCTCGCGCGGCGAGGGCAGGACGTGAGCCGCCACGTAGAGCGCGCCCGCCACGATGGCGAGCACCATCAGGCCCATCAGGCGCTTGAGAATCTCGAACCGCCCGCTCCAGGCCACGGCGAAGGCGAAGGCCGTCACCGCCGTGCCCCAGATCGCCGTCGAGTGCGCGCCCAGCGGCAGCAGGCTGCCGAGAAACGTGGCGGCCGCCACGGCCAGCGCGCCCACCGCGCACACCCCCGAGGCCACCTGCCCCACGAGCACCACCCACACCAGCCAGTGACGCGGCCCGGGCACGCGGCTGAAGCAGTCCACCATCCCCTCGCCGGTCACCACCGTGTAGCGCGCGCCGCACAGGCCGATCCAGTACTTCAGGAAGATGCCCAGAAGGATGGCCCACAGCACCGTGGGGCCGAGCAGCGCGCCGGTGCGGGTGGCGATGATCACTTCGCCCGAGCCGATGTACTCGCCGCACCAGATGAGCGACGGCCCCAGGGCCAGCACCAGCGCCCAGGTGGTCGGCGGCGCCTGGCTCGGTCTCTCCACGTCCATCCCCTCAATCCTGGCTCAGAAGAGCGGCTCGGGCGCCGGCCCCGCCGCGGGGGCCGCCAGCGCCAGCTTCACGGCGGCCAGCACGAACACCGCCGCGACGAGCAGCAGCAGCAGGCTGTAGAGCGCGCCCAGGACGACGCCCGCAACGGCCAGCCGTCGGCCCGCCGTGGCCGTGCGGTCGCGCAGAGCCGCGATGCCGATGATCAGGGCCGCGGGACCCGGCAGGCACAGGAACACCGGGCTGACGAGCGCCAGCACGAACGACACGACGGCGAGGGGAGACGTGCGGGGGGCCGGCCGCGCCTGCGCCGCGAGCGCGGGGTCCAGATACTCCTGGCAGTGCGGGCACTTGCGCGCGGCGGGGTGGATCGCCTCGCAGCACAAGGGGCATAACCGCGTGCCCGCCGGCGCTTCAGGTTCCAAGGCAGAGTCCCCGTCAGCCCAGGGCCGCGCTCCCGACACGGTGCCCCATTGTAGCGGCGCTCCGCGCCGAAAGCAATCCCGCTGCCTTGACTTGGGCCGCGGATTGGGTAGAATGGGCGCTGGGGTGAAGCTGTGCTCTCCGCCACCAGAGGGAAGCCACGGGCGTGGACAAGCAGGAACTGCTCAACTGCCTGATGCGGGTGCAGGAGGAGTTGCGCACCCGTCTCATGGACGATCTGCGCGAGGAGGACGAACCGCTGGAGGAGATCTTCAGCCCGTCCTCCTTCTCGAACAAGTTCGACGTTTACCGGTACAAGTACACGGAGCGGCTGGACACGCTGAACCGCATCATCGCCGAGGTGCAGCGGTCCGAGGGGGGGCGGCCGACGTTCAAGGCCATTTCGGTGGAGGCGCCGAGCCGCGAGGACCTTCTGACGCTGATCAACCAGCGCCTGGGCAAGACACGGCCCGCGATGGTGGCGGACCTGAAGATCTACCGCGAGCGGCCCGACAGTTGGGTGGCCATCCTCATCTGCGGCTTCTAGAGAGTCTGCGGCTGCGTTCTTCGTTCTGGTGCGTGGGCGCACGATCCGGGGCTTCGTCGCGCCCGGGAGGGGGCGGCCAGGTGGTGTGGGCGGCCAGCCGCGTCGCCTGCGCCTCTTCGTCGCGCTTGCAGTCCACGCACAGTTCCGCGAAGGGGAGCGCCCGCAGGCGCGCCTCGGGAATCCGCCTGCCGCACACCTCGCACAGGCCATAGGTCCGATTGTCCAGCTTGCCGATGGCGTAGTCAATCATCCGGAGGTCGGCGGTGGCGATCTCCGCAAGTCCATGCGCCATTTCATCATGGAACGCATCCGCCGCCCGATCGCAGATGTCGCTGTAGTCGGCTCCGGCGCGCGTGCCCTGCCTGTAGGTGAGATGGCCTTCGACCTGATGGGCCAGGTCGCGACGCCGCTCCAGCAGCGCCCGGCGGAGCCAGGCCGTCCTGGAGCGCTCGCGATGGCTGCCTCTGACCTGTCTGTTGCTCATCGCCCACGTCGCTCCTTCCGTGTCGTTTGCGAATCTACCATACCGCCGTACAAGCAACTTGCGTGCCGCACGCGCCCCCACTCCTATTGACGGAGTTGAAGGGGACTTTGCTGCAAGGCTTTCCGGGGTGGGGAAGATGATGGCTCAGGCGGGCGGGCTCACGGGCGGGCCTCGCGCCCCTCGGAGGCGGCGCGCTTGCCGCGCCCCGCCCGTTTGGCCGTCCTCGCGGGAGCTAGCGGCTTTGGCAGCGGGGCCGCCTCGACGGGGAAGGCCTCGAGGCGCAGCTTGTTGCGCGCGCTGGCCGCCACCGCCGAACGAGGCGCAGCCGCGATCACGTGGCGCAGGAGCGCCCCGCCGAACTCGCGGCGCTCGGCCAACTGTTCCGCAAAGTGGAACCCGACGTAGAAGAGGTCCCCGGGCTCCAGGCAGGCTTCGGCGCACAGGCGCTGGGCGAGGTCGAATCCGTCGAGGCCGATGAGCCGGTCGAAACGCTCGAGGCAGGGGTCCGCGTGCCGCTCGTGGCGGCCGAGGCCCTTGGGCGAGTGCTTGAGGGCCACCACGGCTGCCTCGTAGAGGGCCTCGGGGGGCGCCTCCCCGCCTCGGAGCAGCACGGTGAGCATGCGGTCGGCCTCGGCGAACGCGCCCTGCTTCTTCATGGCCACGGCTTGCTTGAGGAGCGCGGCGTCGAGGGCCTTCGGCGCCACGCGCCGCAGCAGGTAGCTCAATGCCTCCGCGCGCCGGTCGCCCTCGGCCAGGTGCGTGAGCAGCAGGGCGAGGAGGCCCTTGGCGTGGGCGGCGCCGATGGCGCCGGCGTGGTGCTCGAGCACCCGCACCAGGGTCCAGAGGCGGCCGGGATCGGCCTCGCTGCGGGCGCGCTTGAGCAACAGCGGGACCGCCCCCGCATTGTTCTGGAGCGAGGCCACCGCCGCTTCCCTGAGGGCGGGCTGCGGGGCGTCGAGCTGCTCGACGAGCGTCCTGGCGGCCGCCGGCGTGTCGAGGCCGCCCATCTTGAGCACCGCGAAGTCGCGCACGGCCTGATGGGGGCTGGCCACGAGGTGGATGAGCCGCTCGGCCACCGAGGGCGGCAGGGGCAGCGGGCGCAGGACCTCGATGGCCGGGGCCGCCACGTTGGCTACGTCGCCCTCCTCCAGATAGGCGGCCAGCGCGGCGCACTCGGAGGCGGTCAGGCAGTCGGCGATGCCGCGCAGGGCGAGCAGCGCGCGATGACGCACCTCGGGGGGATTCTTGGGCCGCGCGAAGGCGAGCAACGCGGCTTTGCCCTTGGGCGAGCGCAGGAAGCCGAGAAGGATGAGGCCGGAGGCGAGGGCCGTGTCGTTGGCCCTGGTGCGCTTGTCGCCGAGATAGGAGAGGGCCAGGTCCGTGAGCGCGGCGCGCGCCTCGTCGGGCATCTGGCGGATGGCGAGGTCCAGCTCGAAGCACAGGTGCTTGGAGAGCTCCAGGTTGCCCTCGGCGAGCGCCCGCAGGAGCAGTTCGTGGGCGGGCCTGCCCCCGATCCGGGCGAGCACGGTGGCCGCGGCCTTCCGGAGCGGCAACTCGCCATCGAGGAGGGCGGTCTTGAGGTGGGGCAGGGCGCCGCGCCCGAAGCGGGCGATGGCATCGGTGGCCTCCTGGCGCAATTCCGGGGGCCCCACGAGGGCGGGGATCATGTGCGCGACGGCCTCGGGCGAAGGGCTGGCGGCCAGGGCGCGGAGCGCGTAGCGTGGGGCCGGCCCCGCCGAGGTGCGAAGGGCCGCTCCCAGGGCGGCGAGCACGGCGGCGTCGCGGGGTTCCAGCTCGGCGAACACCCGGGCCGCGGCCGCCCGGAGCTCGGGGTCGCCCTGGGTCAGCATCTCGCAGAGCCTGTGGGTCGTCGCGTCCATCGGTCCGGGCCTCCGTGGGTGGCCGTGGGCACCGTGCGGTATTATAGGGGGGCCCGGTGCGAGCGTCAAGAGCGCGGAGCTGCCAGCCGGTCTGCGCGCGGAGCGGGGGAGGAGGGCGCGGAGAGGTGAAGCGAGGCGGCGGGCTCAGGCCTGGCTGGCGGCCTCGGCCAGCACGGGCTCGGCCTTTTCGGTCTTCTGGAAGAAGAGCTTGTCGGCCCGCACCGTGACGAGCACGGTGTCGCCCTGCGCGTAGCTGCCGCGGAGGAACTCCTCGGCAAGCAGGTCTTCGATCTGCGTCTCGATGAGCTGGCGGAGGGGGCGGGCGCCCAGGTCCTTCTTCTTGGCCTCCGCGACGAGGAACTTCTTCGCCTCGTGGCTCAGCGTGATCTCCACGCCGCGCTCGCGGGCGCGCTCCTGGGCCGGGGTGAAGAGAATGTCCACGATCTGCTCGTAGTCCGCGTCGGTCAGGGGCGTGAAGATGATGGTGCCGTCGAGCCGTCCGAGGAACTCGGGCCGCAGGTGCCGCTTGACCTCGGCCATCACGCGCTCGGCGAGGCCGGAGAAGGAGGTCTTGTTGTCGCTGCGGCCGAAGCCCATGGGGGCCTGGTCGCGGAACACGTCGCTGCCGATGTTGGAGGTCATGATCACGATGGTGTTGCGGAAGTCCACGTGGCGTCCGAAGCTGTCGGTCAGGCGGCCGTCTTCCATGATCTGGAGCAGGATGTTCAGGGCGTCGCGGTGCGCCTTCTCGATCTCGTCGAAGAGCACCACGGAGTAGGGGCGGCGGCGGATCTTCTCGGTGAGCTGGCCGCCCTCGTCGTAGCCGACGTAGCCCGGGGGCGCGCCGATGAGGCGCGAGACGTTGTGCTCTTGCATGTACTCGGACATGTCGATCTGCACCAGGGCGTCTTCCTCGCCGAAGAGGAACTCGGCCAGGGCGCGCGCGAGGAGGGTCTTGCCGACGCCGGTGGGGCCGAGGAAGAGGAAGGTGGCGGCGGGGCGGCGCGGGTCCTTGAGGCCGGAGCGCGAGCGGCGGACGGCGTTGGCGATGCGCTTGATGGCCTCCTCCTGGCTGACCACGCGCTTGTGGAGCTCGGCCTCCATGTTCAGGAGGCGGGCCGTTTCGGTGGCCTCGAGGCGCTCGAGGGGGATCTTGGTCATGTTGGCCACCACGCGCTCGATCACCCCCTCGTCCACCGTGCCGGCGTTCTCCTGGAGGGTGCGGCGCCACTCGCGCTCGGCCTCCTGGTACTGGGCGCGGAGCTTCTGGGCCCGGTCGCGCAGGCCGGCGGCCCGCTCGAAGTCCTGGCTCGCCACCGAGCTTTCCTTCTCCTCGTGCAGGCGCTTGATCTCCTCCTCGAGGCGCGTGAGCTCGGGCGGCTTGGTGGTGCCCTCCATCCGCTTGAGCGCGCCGGCCTCGTCAATGACGTCAATTGCCTTGTCCGGCAGGTAGCGCCCGGTGATGTAGCGGTCGGAGAGTTCGACGGCGAGTTTCAGGGCGCCCTCGGTGTAGTGGACGCGGTGGTGGGCCTCGTAGCGGTCGCGCAGGCCCTCCTTGAGGATCTGGAGGGTTTCCTCCTTGGTCAGGGGGTCCACCATCACGGTCTGGAAGCGGCGCTCGAGGGCCGTGTCCTTCTCGATGTACTTGCGGTACTCGTTGAGGGTGGTGGCGCCGATGACCTGGATCTCGCCGCGCGAGAGGGCGGGCTTGAGCACGTTGGAGGCGTCAATGGCGCCCTCGGCGCCGCCGGCGCCGACGAGGGTGTGGAGCTCGTCAATGAAGAGGATGACGTTCTTGGCCTTGCGCACCTCGTTCATGACGGCCTTGATGCGCTCCTCGAACTGGCCGCGGTACTTGGTGCCGGCGACCATGAGCGCGAGGTCGAGGATCACGATGCGGCGGTCGCGCAGGAGCTCCGGCAGGTCGCCGGACACCACGCGCTGCGCGAAGCCCTCGACGATGGCGCTCTTGCCCACGCCGGCCTCGCCGATGAGCACGGGGTTGTTCTTGGTGCGGCGGGCGAGGATCTGGATGAGGCGCTGGAGCTCGTGCTTGCGCCCGATCACGGGGTCGAGCTTGCCCTCGCGGGCCAGCTCCGTGAGGTCGCGGCCGAACGAGTCGAGGGCCGGGGTGTCGCTCTTGGACTTCCGGGCGCTGTTCTGGCGGGGCGCGTCGGGGGCGCCCTGCACGTCGGAGCCGAGGAAGTTGTGGATCTCGTCGCGCACTTCCTCGAGCTTGAGGCCCAGGTTGACGAGCACCTGGGCGGCGATGCCCTCCTGCTCGCGCAGGAGGCCGAGGAGGAGGTGCTCGGTGCCGATGTAGTGATGGCCGAGGCTCCGGGCCTCCTCGAGGGCCAGCTCGAGCACCCGCTTGGCCCGGGGCGTGTAGGGGAGCTGCTGGTTGGGCGGCACGGGCTCGGGGCCGCGCTCGACGACCTTCTCGATCTCGGCGCGGATCTCCTTGAGCTCCACGCCCATCTTCTTGAGGACCACCGAGGCGACGCCGGTCCCCTCCTTGACGAGGGCCAGGAGGATGTGCTCGGTGCCCACGTAGTCGTGGTGGAAGCGCTGGGCCTCCAGGCGGGCGAAGCTCATGACCTTGCGGGCGCGTTCGGTGAAGCGGTCGAACATCGCTAGTTCTCTCCTGTGTGCCGGGCCGCGCCCAGACACTTGCGGATGTAGGTGGCGCGCGCGATGTCGCGCGTGTGCGAATCCAGTTCGCGCCCTTCGATCACCTGGAGGTGGGCGGGCAGCGTCTGCACGAAGAGCTGGTTGATGGCCGCGATGTCGAGATCGCGCAGGATGCCCAGGTGCACGCCCAGGCGCAGGTGGGAGAGGAGCGAGATCGTCTCGTTCGACGAGATGACCCGCGCGTGCTGGAGCATGCCGAAGGCCCGCCAGACGCGGTCCTCGAGCTGGGGGCGGCTGCGTTCGAGGATGAACTGGCGGGCGCGCCGCTCGTTCTCGATGATCTCGGGGATGATCCCCTGGATCTCCTGGAGAATCTCTTCCTCGGTCTTGCCGAGCGTGATCTGGTTGGAGATCTGGTAGAGGTTGCCGGAGGCCTGGGTGCCCTCGCCGTAGAGGCCGCGCACGATGAGGTTGATCTTGGCGACGGCGTGGAAGACCTTCTCGATCTGCTTGGCGAACTCGAGGGCGGGCAGGTGGAGCATGACCGAGGCGCGCATGCCGGTGCCCACGTTGGTGGGGCAGGCGGTGAGGAAGCCCAGGCGCTCGCTGAACGCATAGGGCACGCGCTCGCCGAGAGCCGAGTCCACGCCGTTGATCAGCTCCCAGGTCTCGTTCAGTTCGAAGCCCGAGTGGAGCGCCTGGATGCGGAGGTGGTCCTCCTCGTTGACCATGATGCTGAGGGCCTCGTTGTGGCGGATGGCGACGCCGCGGTCGCCCTCGGCCTCCTCGTGCTCCTTGGAGATCAGGTGGCGCTCGACGAGGAGGCGGCGCTCGATCGGGCTGGCGACCTTGAGGTCGAAGTACTCGCACTCCGGCACCACGCCGCCCTCGACGATGCTCTCGCACAGGAGCCGGCTCAGTTCGGCCTGCTGCGGCGGCTGGAGGCGCGAGACGAAGGGGTAGCCGGCGATGTTGCGGGCCAGGCGCACGCGGGTGCTGATCACGATGTCGCTGTCGGCGCCCGTGCCGCGGAGCCATTCGCCGGGCTGGCGCGCGAGCTCAGTCAGCCGCATGGCCCTGTTCCTTCTTCAGCGCGTAGATCTGGTCGCGGATGCGCGCGGCGCGCTCGAAGGCCTCGTCGGCCACGGCCTGCCGCAGTTGGGCGCGGAGCTCGACGAGGCGCGTGTCGCGGCTGCGGGCGGCGCGGGGCTTCATCCGCTTGCCGCGATGCTCGGCGGTGCCGTGGATGCGCTCGAGCAGGGGGTCCACCCCCTTGCGGAACGCCTCGTAGTCGGTCGGGCAGCCGAAGCGGCCGTGGGTGCGGAAGTCGGCGAAGGTGATGCCGCAGTCGGGGCACACCGCCTTCTGAAGCTCGTCGCTGTCGGCCTCGTCCGCGGCCTGCACGATGCCGCTGAGCACCTCGCTGAGGTCAATCACCGAGCTCGCGGCGGGGAAGACCAGCTTCTTCTTCTTCGCGCAGTCTTCGCACAGGTGGATTTCCTTCTTCTCGCCGTTGATGATCTCGGTGACGTGAATGGTGGCCAGCTTCTTCCCGCACTGGCACACGATCTGGCTCATGATGCCGGTACTCCTCACTTTTTCTCCCAGCGCAGGAGCTCGAGCACCTGCGCCAGGGTGGTGTGTTCCGCGCGAATCTCGCCGCGGATGCGGTTCTCGCGTTCCAGGCAGTCCATGGCGCGGTTGGCCATCTCGGCGGCCTGGGCTCGGGGGATCACGATCAGGCCGTCGTCGTCGCCCACGACCCAGTCGCCCGTGTTGATCTCGATCCCCTCGATGCGGATCGTGGAGCCGATCTCGCCGTAGCCCTTGGGCTCGCCGGCCGCCGCAGACACGCAGCGGGCGAAGCACGGGAACCGGAGCTCGACGATGCACGGCGTGTCGCGCACCGCGCCGTCCACGGCGATCCCCGCGAGGTTCTTCTTCACGCAGCTCTCGGTGGCCAGCTCGCCCCAGACGGCCGGGGGCCGGCCCCCGGCGTCCACCACGATGATCTGGCCCGGCTCCGCCTTGTCAATGGCCTCGACAGGCTTCGCCCAGTCGCCCGGCGCGGTGCGCACGGTGAGGGCGGTGCCCACCATCCGCGCCCCCGGCCACACGGGGCGCAGGCCCACGAGGCCCGGCAGGCGGTGGTTGCCGTCGGAGATATTGGCTGTGGAGACCTTCTCGAGGATTTCGCGGACGCCCTCGGCGCCGGCCCGGCGGAAGAGGTCGGTGCGGATCGCCCTGCCCGTGCGGAGCGTCTCCTTGAGCGCGGCCGTGGCGCCCCGGGCGTCGGGCGACTTGGTGATGGCTCCTCCCACGATGACGATGCGGGCGCCGGCCTGGACGGCCAGGGGGGCCGTCTCGGAGTTGATGCCGCCGGCGACCGCGACGGGGATGGCCACGGCCTCGGCCACCCGGCGCACCGGGTCGAAGGCGCCGCCGCCCCGCATCTGCTCGTCTATCGGCGTGTGGAGGCCCACCAGGGCCGCGCCCCAGTCGGCGACGGCCCGGGCCCGCGCCACGGGGTCCGGGCAGCCCAGGAGGTCCACCGCCACTTGCACGCCGTAGTTCTGGCCGGCCTTGACGCACTCCTGGATGGTGGCGTCGGAGGCGAGGCCGAGGACGACCACGATGCTGGCCCCCGCCTTGGCCGCGGCCTCCAGCTCGAGGCGGCCGGCGTCCATCGTCTTCAGGTCGGCCACGATCGGGGTGTTGGGGAACTCCTGGCGCAACTGGCGGACCGCGTCCAGGCCCTCGCTCTTGATGAGGGGGGTGCCGGCCTCGAGCCAGTCGGCGCCGCCGGCCGCCGCCTCGCGGGCCACGCGCAGCGCCTGGCTCAGGTTGAGGAAATCCAGAGCAACCTGGAGGATGGTATCCACCGTGAATCCCTTGGCCCCGGGCAGGCCTCGGAGTGGTTCCTGGGGGCGCCCGAGGTCACACCGACCCACCGATCGCTCACGGGGCGGGCCTGCTGTAGCTGGCCCCGCAGCCGTCCGATTCCCAGGCAGTGACCCTCGCCACGGCGATGCCTTGGGGAAGCCGTTCTGTCAGGGCCTCGAAGAGCGTCCGAGCGATGTTCTCGGTGGTCGGGTTCATGTCGCGGAACGGCTCGACGTCGTTCAGGCACTGGTGGTCCAGGGGCTCGAGCACCTCGTGAAGCAGGCGCTTCGCCTCGCGAAAGTCCATCAACATGCCCAACCGGTCGAGCGAATGGCCCCGGAGAGTGACGTCCACCCTCCAATTGTGGCCGTGAAGGCGTTCGCAGTTGCCGTCGTACTCCCGCAGGCGGTGTGCGGCGGCGAACTGGGCCTGGATGTGGAGCTCGTACGTGTTCAGCGTGCTGCTCCCGCCGGGGCGCCGCCGGCCCTCCGGCGGCGCGGCCCGGAACCCACCGCCGGATTATAGCATTCCCCGCGCGGCAAGTCAAGGCACGGCTCCCCCGCCCGGAATGCCGTCGAAACGCCGATTCATGCGAATCCAGGCGATGCCTGGCGGCGGCCCCGCCAAGGGGCCGCCACGGGCGCGCGAGCTTCGCGCGTGCGGCGCACGGCCCGTTGCCGCACGCGGCAATACGGGTTGGAATGGCTCGGCGGCAGTAGTATAATTGGCAGAGCGGATGTCCGTGGGGCAGGGGCAGGTCGCGCGCCGGCGCGGGGAACGGGTGAGGAATGAGCGACGCATCGAGCCGACCCCTGGGTTCGCCTGCTATGGCCGCGCCGCGGCGCCGAGGGGAGCGCGGCCGGGCCTGGGTCGTCGCGCTCGTTCTGCTGCTGCTCATCCCCGGGGTGGTGGCCGCCGGAATCCTCTACATGTGGAGCGTGCGGCAGCGCTTCCAGGCGCCGCTCGAGCAGGCCCAGGCGCATCTGGCGGCGGGCGAGTACGATGCGGCGCTGGCGGCCTTCGAGGTGGCCCGCCGCGCGCGGCCCGAGGACCCCGCGCCGCTGCGGGGCCAGGCGGCCTGCTTCCTGGCGAAGAGCCAGTTCGCCGCCGCCGCCGAGCTGGCCGAGAAGGCGATCGCCGCCGCAGAAGCTTCGCCCGAGGCCCGGGCCGAAGGGCGCGTGCTGGCCGCCGAGATCGCCCTCGTGGAGGCCGGGCCCTGGGATGCCCTGGCCGAGAAGCCGACCGACCTGAGCGATGAGAAGCGGATCCGGCTCCGCAAGGCCCTCGAGCACGGGCAGGCGGCGGTGGACGACCAGCCCGAGAACGCGGCGGCCCACCGGGCGCTGGCGGAAGCGCGGGCGCGCCTGGGCGATGCGGCCGGCGCGCTCCTGCACATCCGCCGAGCCCTCAGCCTGGCGCCCGACGACCGGGCCATCCGGCTGGCGGCGGCGGACGTGTTCGCGAGCGCCGGGCGCCTGCCCGAGGCCCTCGAGCAATGCCGGCAGGCCGCCAAGGGCCTCGATGTTCTCGGCCGGCTGACGGGGCGCGACCGCGCCCTCCTCCTGCGCGCCTTGAGCCAGGCCGCCAGGGTCGCCACGAAACTGAAGTTCGGCGAGCAAGCCGCGAGCTTCTGGCACGCCTACCTTGCGGCCGGCGGCGACAAGGCCACAGGGCAAACCGGCCTGATGATCGCCCGCTACGTCCAGGGCGACTACGCGCAGGCCATCGAGGAGGGGGACCGCGCGGTCAGCGCCAGCACCAAGAGCACCTGGGACCTGCACTACTACCGCGGGTTGGCCTTCTTCGAGCTCGGGCGCTACGACCGCAGCGCCCAGGAGTTCCGCGTGGCCCTGACCCGCCTCGACGACGCGCCGACGCAGTACATGCTGGGCCGCGCGCTGCTGCGTTCGCGCGACCCCGCGGGCGCTCGCGATGCCCTGCTCGCCGCGCTGAGGCTGGACCCGCGCCACCAGGAGGCGCGCCGCGAGCTCGTGGGCCTCTATGAGGCGGCGGGCGAGGTGGACCAGGCCCTGGCGGAACTCCAGCGCGGCGTGGCCGCCACGCCCGCCGCCCGCGGCCCCCGGCAGGACCTCGCCAGCTTCTGCCTGCGCCACGGCCGCGAGGCCGAGGCCGAGGAGGCCCTCCAGGCGCTGTGCCGGCTCCGGCCTCCCTCGGCCGACGACGCCGAGGCGCTCTGCCAGTTCTACCTCCAACGCTTCCAGCCCGAGCGGGCGCTCCCGTGGGCCTTGGAGGCCAGCCGCCTCGACCCGCCCTCCGCCGCACGCGTGCACCTGATCGCGCGAACCGAGGCCGCCTTGGGACGCACGGACGAGGCGATCGCGCGCTTCGAGCAGGCGCTGAGGCTCGACCCGCACTACGCGCCCGCCTACATCGCCTGGGCCACCGCCCTCCAGGCCGCCGGCCGCCGCGACCTGGCGGAGGACGTCTTCCAGCGCGGCCGCAAGGCCGTGCCCCATTCCCTGGAACTCCGCTGCGCGCAGGCGAGCTTCTGGATCGCCACCGGCCGCGAGCAGGACGGGGTGGACGAGCTCAAGCGCCGCGTGGACAGCGACCGCCTGGCCCTGCTCCCGCGGGTGGCGCTCGTGGAGCACTTCCTGGCGAAGAACGCCCGGGAGACGGCGCTCGCCCAGGCCAAGGAGGGCGTGGACGCGCTGCCCAGGGACCTCGGCGCCCTGGACCTCCTGGCACGAGTCCATCGCGCGCGGGGCGAGTGGGACAGGGTGCGCGGCGTGCTGAGCGAGATGGCCCGGCTGCCGGGCGGCGACGCCCGGGTCCTCGCCCAGCGGCTGGCGGCGCACGCCCGCGACGGCTTCTACGAGGCCGCGCTGAAGCTGGCCGATGAGACGCTGGAGAGGCAACCCCAGGAGACGGCGCGCGCCGCGCTCCCGCTGGCCATCGTGCGCTTTCTGAGCGGCGAACTCGGCGACCCGGGCGAGGAGGCCCTCCGCGCGGTCGAGCGACTCAGGAGCGACGACCCCCGCGAGCCCGACGCCGCCGTCGTGCAACTGCTCATGCACATCGTGCGCCGCGACGAGGGCAGGCCGCCCAGCGTCACCGGCCTGGGCAAGCCGACCCTCCCCGCCGTGGCCCTCGATGCCTTGGCCGCCCTGGTGCGCCGCAACGAGAGCCGCCCCGACCTGGGCCGCCAGACCGCGCGCCTGCTCCTCCACGCCTATCTCTACGAGCGCGCGGGCTGGTTCGACACGGCGGCCGAACAACTCGAGGAAGTCCTGCGCCTCGCGCCCGACTGCCTGGTCGCCTGCTGGCTCGCGCCCGTGCTCTGGGACCGCGCGGGCGACCGGGCCCGGGCGATCGCCGTCTGCGAGCGCTCGCTCAAGCAGTGCGAGGGCTTCGCCCGCGGCCGCGGGCTGCTCGGCGACCTGCTGCTCCTGGACGGCCAGGCGGCGCGCGCCCGCGCCGCCTACGCCGAAGGGGCGGCGGGCGAGAATGCTCCGCCCTTTGAGCTCCGCACCAAGCTCGCCCTGGCCGCCGCCGCCCTGGGGGATGGGGCGGGCGCCGCGGAGACCTGGCGCAGCATCCTCCGCGTCGAGCCGCGCCAGATGCCCGCCTGCAACAACCTGGCCTGCTACCTGGCCGGCCAACCGCCCCCCGCGCTCGACGAGGCCGCCGCCCTCGCGCAGAACGCGCGCGATGCGGCCGGCGAGCATCCCGCCGTGCTCGATACCCTGGGATGGATCGCCTTCCTGCGAGGCGAGTGGCAAAGGGCGCTGGACGCCCTCGGCCCCTCGGCCGACGGCGCGCCGCATCGGGCGGCGGCGCACTTCCACCTCGGCGTGGCGCGGGCGCGCCTGCCGCGGGAGGCCAGCGCCGCCGAATCTGCACTCAGGACCGCCCTGGAGCTGGCTCCGCACGGCGTGCTGGCCGACACGGCGCGGCGCGTGCTGAGGGAGCTGGAGCTGGACGACTTCCGACGCAAGGTGAAGCCGCGATGAGCCTGCGTTCCGCGACAACCGCCCTGGCCGCCTGGCTGCTCGCGACGGCGTCCGTCGCGGAACCCATCCTCACGTGGCCCTCCCTCGAGGCTCCGCGCGAGGGCCGAGGCGGCCTCTTCACCTCCTGGAGCGCCGACCAGCGCCAGGTGGCCGAGGCCCTCCGGCGCCTGGAGCGGGCCGACCCTGACCGGGAACTCGACACCCTCCGCCGCTGGGCCGCGGAGGACCCCACCGATCTGGCCACAGGCGACGCCCTGGCGGTGCGTCTCTGGCGAACCGGGCGGCTCCCCGCCGCCGTGGCCGAGTTCCGCCGCGTGCTGCTGCTCGACCCCGCCTACGAGCGCAGCCGCCTGAACCTGGCCGACCTCTTCCGCGAGATCGGGGCGCCTGACCGCGCGATCCGGGAACTGAACGAGGGGATCGGCCTCGCCCCCGCCTCCACGCGCCTGCGTCGCTGCCTCGCCGAGCTGTGCTCCTCCCGGCGCCGCCACCGCGACGCGGCGGAGGCGTGGCGGCAGATCGCCGCCCTCAAGGCGGAGGACCCCTACCCGCTGATCAATGTCGCCTGGGAGCTCGCCCTCAACGGGCAGAGCGCGGACGCGAAGTCGGCCCTGGCCAAGGCGTTGGAACGGGTCGCCGGCAAACCCGAGGCCCTGCTCGCCGTGGCCGAGGTGCATCGCGCGCTGGGCCAGTTCGCCGCCGCTCAGGCCATCTGGGACGACACCCTCCGGCGGCAACCGAGCAACGGCCCCGTGATGGCCCAGCTTGGCCTGCTGCACCTGCGCGACGGGGAGTTCGCCCGAGCCAGCGAGCGGTTCGCCCAGGCCCTGGAGCAGCCGGGCGCCGACGCCACGGCGTTCGGCGGAGCCGTGGCGGCGGCACACGCCCGCAGCGACCGCGACGGGGTCGTCGAGTTCGCCCGCCGCATGCGGGCGGCAGGCCATACCCGCCTCGTGAGCGCTCTGCTCGCCAACTGGTGGCTCTCGGAGGGGGACGCCGGCGCGGTGCAGGCCGTGTGGGCGCTCGTGCCGGGGGGGAGCCCGGAGGAGCGGGCCGCCTACGACCAACTGCTGAGCGCGACCCGGGATAACCCCGAGGCGCGCCGCAGGCTGGCGCTCCTTCTGAGCCAGGCCGAGGTGTTCCGCTCGGCGGGCTGGCTGAACGCCGCGGCCGCGGCGCTCGAGGCCGCCCGCCAGCTCGCGCCCTCGGGCGTGGCCATCGGGCTGGCCCTGGCCGATTGCTGCGCCGCCGCGGGCGACTACAGCCGCGAGCTCAGCCTCCGCCAGGAACTCGCGCGCGAGGCCCCCGACAGCGTTGCCGCCTGCCAGGGCCTGGTGCGGGCCTACCTCGAGCGCCGCCAGTGGGCGCAAGCCGACGAGGTCAACAACGAGTTCATCCAGCGCATCTTCGACGAGGTCGAGAGCCGCGTCACGGCCGCCACGCGCGCCATTGGCTCCGGCGACTACGAGGCCGCCCTGACCCACTGCCGCGCCGCCCTGCGCAGGCACCCTCTGGACGACCGGCTCTACCGCCTCCAGCTCGACGCCCTGCTGCGCCTGGGGCGGCCCGCCGACGCCATGCTCATCGTGCGCAACCGCGAGGGGGCCTCGCCCACCTTCGTGCCCGGACCGCTCGAGCGCGGGCTCCTGGCCCTCACCGCCGGGCAACTCGACGAGGGCCTCGCCCACGTCCAGCGCGGCTTCCGAAACGCGCCCCGCGACCATTGCCTCTGGCTGCTCGCCGCCCTGCTCCTCGAGAAGAAGGGCGATCTGGCCGCCGCCGCCGTCCACTGCCAGGTGGCCGCCTGGCTCCAGCCCGATTGCTTCTCGACCCAACTGGCCGCGGCGCGCGCCGCGGCGCACGCCGGCCTGCCCGCCCTCGGCGCCGAGGCGTACCGCGCCGCGCTCGACCTCCGCGAGGCCAGCCCTGAGCTGCGCCTGGAGTTCGCCGACGCCCTGACGAGCTGGGGCCGCCACGCCGAGGCCCGGGACCTGCTGGCCTCCATCGTGCCCGCCACCGCCGCCCAGCGCGACGCTGTGAACTCGCGCCTCGCCGAGGCGTGGCTCGCCCAGGGGCAGGCGCCGCGGGCGCTCGAGCTGGCGCAAAGCATCCTGAGCCGCGACGCAGCCGACCCCGTGGCCCGGCGCGTCGCCGTGCTCGCCTGCCGCGACGTGGGCGACCTGGCCACGGCGATCCAGGTGTGCGAAGCGGCGGACAAGGCTCCCGGGGCGCGGCGGCCAGATGCCGACCTGGGGCTCCTCTACCTTCTGGACCTGCGGTACAGGGAGGCGGAGGGCCGCCTCGCGGACGCGCTGGCCTCGACCGAGGGCGCGGCCCGGGCCAGCCTGCGCACGATGCAGGCCATCGCGTGCATCGCCCAGGGGCTCAACGACCGAGCCGTGGGCGCGCTCGCCGACGCCCGCGACGCCCTGCCGGCCAATGCCCGCCCAGGGGAGCCGCTCCTCCTCGCCCTCGGCTCGACCGGCGCGGATGCCGCGGCCGCGGCCCTCGAACTCCAGAGCCGCCACGACAGGCCGAGCGCGGCCATGGCCGGCTGGCTCCGCTCCGTCATGGCGCGTTTCGCGGCCAACCGCGAGCTTGCCGGCCAGGCGCTCGCCGCCTGCGTGGCCGAAGCCCAGGCATGGCACACTCGGTCGGCCGAGCTCTTCGCCGCCGCCCTGGGACGCGCACCCGAGGAGCCCTGGCTTCTCTACAAGGCAGCGGAGGCGCACGCCCGGCTGCGGGCGTTCGAGCCTGCCGTGGCGCTGGCCCGCCGGCTCGCCGCCGCACATCCGAAGGCGGGCGATGCGCACCTGCTCCTGGGGTCGCTGCTCGACAGCCAGGGGGCCGCCGCAGAGGCAGCCGCCGCCTACACGCAGGCCCTCTCTGTCATGGACCGTCAGGCGCCGGGGCCCTTGCTCTCCCTGGCGGACCGGCTGCGCACCATCGGCAGACTGGACGAGGCTATGGAGGCCTACCGGGCGGTTCTCGACGCGAAGCCCGACCATCGGGCGGCGTGCCAGCGCCTGGCCTGGCTCTACGCGGCCCACAAGCCCGACCGGCTCGCCGAGGCCGAGCGGCTCGCCACGACGGCGGCCGGCGCCGACCCCACCGACGCGGCCAGCCGCGATACGCTCGGCTGGGTGCTCTTCCTGGCCAGGAAACCAGAGGCCGCCCGCGGCGAGGTTCTGGCCGCCGTGGCGCTCGACCCTCGGAACGCCCTCTACTACTACCACCTGGGCATGATCGACTTCGTGCGCGGCCGCCGTGCGCAGGCCCGCCGCGCCCTGCGCGTGGCGCTGCGGCTGGACCCCAAGCTGGCCGACGCGGAGACCGCGCGCACGACCCTCAAGACCCTCGACGGCGCGGCCGGCGCGCTCGACGACGGGTTCCCGATGCCGTGACGGCTCGCCGACCCGGAGGCCAACGGCCATGCAGCAGGTGCTCAAACGCGTGCGCGAGTTCCTCTCGGTGGGCATCTGGCGCGAGCGGCCGGCGTCCACGCGCGCCCGCGCCGCGGCCTTGCGCTCGGCGCAGGTGCTCGTGCTCGCCGTGCGCGAGTTCCTGGCCAACCGCTGCCTCGTTCACGCCACCGCGCTGGCCTACACCACGCTTCTGTCGCTCGTTCCCCTGCTCGCGCTGGCCTTCGCCCTGGCCAAGGGCTTCGGGGTGGAGCGCCAGATCCGCCCCCTGGTGGACACGTGGCTTGCCGCGAACCAGGAGGAGGTCGGCGAGAAGCTCACCGGCTTCATCGAGCAGACGATCCAGTACGTCCAACACACGAAAGTGGGGGTGATGGGGGGGATCGGCCTCCTGCTGCTCGTGTGGGCCACCATCCGGGTCATGGGCACCATCGAGAAGAGCTTCAATGAGATCTGGCGCGTGAGCCGCAGCCGCACGCTGGCCAGGAAGTTCACCGACTACATCAGCGTGCTGGTGGTGAGCCCCGTGTTGCTGGTCGCTGCGACGAGTGCGGGCGCGGCCATTCGCAGCACGGCGGTGGTTCGGTCGGCCCTCTCGTGGTGGCTCGTCGCCCGCCTCGTCGAATGGTCGCTTGTGCTCATCCCCACCTGGGTGGCGTTCGCCGCCGCCTACGTGTTCCTGCCGAACACTCGGGTGAGGTTCCGGTGCGCCTTGGCGGGCGGCATCGTGGCGGGCACGGCATGGCAGGTGGCCTTCTGGGCCTACACCACCTTCCAGGTGGGCATGGCGAAGTACAACGCCATCTACGGCACCTTCGCGGCGCTGCCCGTGCTCATGGTGTGGCTCTACCTGAGTTGGGCCGTCATCCTGTTCGGCGCCCAGGTGTCGTGGGCTGCCCAGAACGCAGGGCGCCACTGGGACGAGCGGCGCGCCAGCGCGGCCAGCTTCGCCGCGAAGGAGACGGTGGCCCTGCGGTCCATGGCCGCCCTGGCCGTGGCCTTCCATCGCGACGGCGCGGCGCTCAGCCCCGAGCAGATTGCCAGGCAGATCGGAGCCCCGCAAGTCCTGGTTACTGAAACAGTTAGAGCATTGGCCGCCGCGGGCATTTGCTCCGAGACAGTGCGCCCCGACGGAACGGCCTTCCAGCCCGCGCGCCCGCTCGAACGGATCACGCCGGACGACGTCCTGGGCGCCCTGCGCGACCGCGGCGAGCCGATCGGTGAGGAGGGCACGGACGGTGGAGCCGCGGTGGTGAGCGAGTTGCTCGCCACATGGGCAGCCGCGAGACGACAGTGCATGGCGTCGCCCACGTTCCGCGAGATTGCCTTGCGGCTTGCCGAGCCGCCGGGGAAGAGCGCACGAGTCCCCGGTCCGACGGCACTGTGAGACGGCCCGCACCTGGCTGGGGCCGGCCGCAAGAGGCTCGCACCTGATAGTGTATGGCCCATCCTACCGAAGCGATCGTTAGACTCGTGGCTGCACTTCAGCCCAATGAGGCGGAGTCTGTAGTACGGCCTTGAGGCCGCATCCCCGCCGTCCAGTACGGGCTGAAGCCCGCACTACCAACAACCGCCTCGCCCTCTGAGGTGCGTGCCTGGGGCCCCACTTCATCCGGCTGATGTGATGCGAGTCGTGAAGTCCCATGAGCGTGGGCTTGAGGAAGGCTCATCAGGGCTCAGCGGCCCTAGGAGCCTGTCCAAGAATCCGCGTGGGACTGCGACGCCCGCGATTCTGGCCGCAGGCTAGGAGCACGGAGGAGGCGATGCAACGGAGAGCATCGCTGACGACGTGCGACAACGCCTGCGGCCAGAAGTCGCGGCGTCCCTTCGGGTTGCGGCGGCAGCGGAGCGTCTGCCGCGTTGCGTCTCCTCAGCGATGCGCTCCGTAGCATCGCCTGCGGAGCCGCGCCTTGCAGACGCCCCGCTGGCGCCGGCAACGCAGCCCACGGGGATTCTTGGACGGGCTTCTAGCGTGGCTGATGTTGGGGAGCGTGGGACGGCTATTGCCAACGCAGCTCGTGCTAGCCCATAACTCTCAATATCGCAATGCCTTACGCGCTGCGCCCGGTCCGCCTCCCATACTTGCTCATCCCTCAGATGAGCAGGAATGGCCGGAGCCGCGAGAATGGCCAATCCTGGCCCTTCTGCCCATACTTGCTCAGTTTCCTTCTCACAGGGTTGAGCAAGTATGGTGACGGTGAGGCGGTTGCGATGGGAGCTCTGGCCGTCGCCAGGGGCACATACGGCGCCTGGAACCGACCCGCGAGTCGCCCGTCCCGAACGATCCTTGCCTTTTCCCTACGCTCTGCTCCTCCTGCTCGTCCCTACGCTCTGCGTGGGGACGGGCCTCTTGGCCGCTCCGCGGCCCCAGTGTCCTCAGGGAGAATCGGACGGGGATTCAGGAACCTCCCGCGGGTTGCGAACCCGCGGGAGGTTGGGCTTGGACGCGGGAGCGTCCGGACCTCCGCCCCCACGCGGAGCGTAGGGGCGAGAAGGAGTAGGTGACGGACCGTGGGGGCGAGAAAGAGAACCTCCACAAGCGGGACGTTTGCGGCCGCTCTCCCTCGTCTCCGCGCTCAGCCTCTCTTTCCTCGTCCCTACGCTCCGCGTGGGGACGGGCCTCTTGGCCGCTCCGCGGCCCCAGTGTCCTCAGGGAGAATCGGACGGGGATTCAGGAACCTCCCGCGGGTTGCGAACCCGCGGGAGGTTGGGCTTGGACGCGGGAG